>JAIXOS010000133.1 GCA_027486695.1 Chitinophagaceae bacterium
ATTCAGTAAGCACTACGGTAACAGTGAATGCATTGCCAATTGTGGGAGCAATTACAGGGACAAACAGTATTTGTGTAGGCAAAACGAGTCAATTAAGCAATACAACAAGCGGTGGTGTATGGAGTAGCGGCAATGTTTCCGTAGCAACTGTTAGCGGTAGCGGCTTGATAACAGCAATTGGTGCCGGTACAACTAGTGTTAAATATTTAGTAACGAATGGCAGCGGTTGTGTAGATTCAGTAAGCACTACTGTAACTGTAAATGCATTACCCGTAGTTGAAACAATCAGTGGAACAACCGCAGTATGTGTAGGTAAAACGAGTCAATTAAGCAATACAACTAGTGGTGGCGTATGGAGTAGCAGCAATGCTTCCGTAGCAACTGTTAGCGGTAGCGGTTTGATTACATCAATAGGTGCCGGTACAACAAGCATCAAATATGTTGTTACAAACGGCAGCGGTTGTGTAGATTCAATAAGCACTACAGTAACGGTGAATACCACCCCAACACCAACCGTTTCATCTAATAGCCCAGTTAAGGAAGGCGAAACCATTCAGCTTGCCGCTTCAGATATAAGCGGTGCATCTTACAGTTGGAACGGTCCAGCGTCTTTTGTGTCTACCGTACAGAATCCATCCATCTTGGCAGCTACCGTTGCTATGTCGGGCGATTATTCTGTAATAGCCACTTTAAATGGTTGTTCAAGTGCTGCTGCTACAGTTAATGTAGTAGTAAATGCATTACCAACCAATTTGGTGATAGCAGGTAATGTGATTAATCCGCTTGGTACACCAATACCCGGTGTTACGGTAAGTTTGTCGGGTAGTGCTAGTCAGGTAGCTAAAACCATTAGCAGTAACAACAGCAATTATAGTTTTACAGTGGCCCCTGATGGCGATTATACGGTTTCTCTGAGCAAAAACAACGACTCTTTAAAGAGCAATGGAGTAACCACTATTGATATTGCTTTGGTAAAATCGCACATCTTGAATAAAACATTATTGAACACGCCTTATAAAATGATGGCTGCGGATGTTAATAATTCGGGTTCTATTGATTTATTGGATATTGTATACATGAAAAGATTGATATTGAATATCGATACCACTTTTTCGGGTAGCAGATTATGGAACTTTGTAGATAGCAATTACACTTTTGCAAATCCGGCAAATCCATTCCCAATTACATCGCCAGTTAGTTTTACCAAATTGCAAAAAAGTACCCAACAGCAGTCGTTTATTGGGGTAAAATTGGGAGATGTTAATTTCGATTGGATCAATACTGTAGCAAGTCAAAGCATACGTAAAGCACCAGTTGAATTTTTCTACGATACAGTAAATGTAGCCGAAGCAGCTAACTACATTACGGTTCCTATTAGAGTGAAACGAGTAAACAACTTAATGGGAATGCAATTTACCCTCAACTTCAACAGTCAAAAGCTCAACTTTGTAGGAATCAACAACAATGTTTTAGGTGTTGATTACGGTACTACTAAAGCTGCAAATGGACATGTATCATTTATTTGGAACGACGCCTTAAATGAAGCAAAAACCCTTGCTGACGGATCGGTACTGTTTGAATTGGTATTGCAAAAAAATGCAGATTTTGATGTGGAAGATATCTCCATCAACTCAAAAGTAACGCCTATTGAAGCATTTGATAACCAATTCAATGTATTTGGCATTGTAAAAACAACCGGAGCTATAGTGAGCAAAAAAGCCATTTTACCTACCGTTAAGGAAGGCATTATGCAGTTGTTGCCAAATCCAACAAAAGGCATAGTTCATTTAAAAATAAATGCTGCCCAAAATAAAAATGTGTATTTTGAAGTCGTAGATATTGCCGGAAAAGTACTGTTTGCACAAAAGGCTTCGGTGGTTACCGGAACACAAACCATATCACTGAACCTAAAACAAACCAACCAAGTAGCAAGCGGCACTTACTTCCTGCGCACAACTGGCTTAGCAAATAGCCCTGTAAAACAAATTATTGTAGAATAAAACCCATTACTCAATCAAACAACAATCAAAACTGCCTACCATGATGACACATTTAAAATCAGCTTCCCTTACACTAAAATCTAGTGTATTGCTCGCGTTGCTAATGCTCTGCCAAATGCAGTTGCAAGCACAAAAGAAAGAATTGTATATCGATTCGTTAGTCAATATCGACTCTACAACAAAAGTTATCAGCCTTTCTCTCAAAGGCCGCAACCTTACAAACATCATCAGTATGCAGGGTAGCGTAGTTTGGGATACAGCCGTACTCTCATACAATACCATTTCTTATGGTAGTTCCAATATCAACATAGCTAAAGGTGATATGAATTTGAACCAAACTGCCAAAGGAGCCGTTTCTTTTGCTTGGTTCGATGCCAATTTAGAGGCACAATCGGTAGCTGATGGAAGTACCTTTTTTACGATTACATTTAATGTAAAAAAGTTTGTATCGGGTGCTAAAACCACTATTGCACTTTCCAATTCTCCCACCACTATTTTATTAGGTGTTCCAGGAACTACTGATCCGGTGGTAAATGCTACTGATACTACTTATACCAATGGACTAGTTAGTTTTTTACCTACCGTATTGCCATTGCAGTTAACCCAATTCAAAGGCCGAATTATTAGCAACGATTGTGAGTTGCAGTGGGCTACCGCTTCTGAATTAAATGTTGCGTATTTTGAAGTACAAAAAAGTAAAAGTGCCGCATCCGCATTTACGACAATTGCTACTGTGAAAGCTAGTGGCTATGCAGCAGGAAAAAGCTATACCTATACCGATGCGCGTGTTGGCAATAACTCGGTTAACTACTATCGTTTAAAGTTTGTGGATGTTGCAGGAGCTGTTAGCTACTCAAACATCATTGCAAGCAATGCGGTAGCTTCCCCACGCATCATTGTATCTCCTAATCCAGCTCGTAACATTGTAAAAATCCAGTCCGATAATTTAACGGAAGTAAACATTTTCGACTTACAAGGCAAATTACAGATGAATAAAAAACTAAGCGGTGCAGATGCACAAACTACCTTGAACATAGCTGGTTTTGCTCGCGGAACTTACCTTATTCAAACATTGAGTAAAGAAGGAAAAGCACAAGTACAGAGGTTTGTAATTGATTAATATTGGCTACTCAATTTATATCCTGACAAGAATGCCGCCCACATCGGGTGGCATTCTTGTTTGTAGCAGGATTGTACAAAGCCTGCATTCATCTATACAACATACCTGCATTTGTATTGGTTATCGGCTTTTTTCCGTTGCAATTGCAGGAGTGTAGTGGCTGTTGTTAGGCACAAATGCTTCATTGCAATAGTAATTTAACAATCGCTTAATACCCGATTGTATGTACATTTGTGTATTATGTTTAAGCTAATTTTTTTTGGAATACTCTTGTATGTTTTATACAAAATCGTATTCGAAATTGTAGTGCCTGTTTCTACTGTAGCCACACAAATGAAAAAACAAGTAGAGGAAATGCGTAAGCAACAAGCGAATGCCCAACAGCAAGCATACACAACCAACCATACTTCGGCGGCAACAGCCCAAACAACCGCTGCGCATCAACAAAAAACCAATACGGCATCTAACAGCGATGAATACATTGACTTTGAGGAAGTAAAATAAGGCATCTTCGAAAAACTATTGCATTCGTAGTAGTTACATGCAAAAATGTGGAGGGCCTTCTATAATGCTGTCAACTTAGTAATACTTTAATTGGTATCCAAACCACTTAATACAAAAAAGCCAAGCTAAACAAAATGTCAACTTGGCTTTTTTACAAAATGGTATTGCTACTACATTTTCTTTTCTTCGGCAGCAGGTGCTTCTGTAGCACTAGCAGCTTTTGCTTTTTTGCCTGCTTTATCTTTTTTGCAACAAGATTTTTCTTTGCCTTCTTTTTTGCAACATTCTTTTCCACCTTTTTCCTTTCCACATTTTTTACCATCACCTTCGTGGGCAAATGCAACACCGGTAACTAAAAAAACCGCAGTAGCTAGAACTAATAATTTTTTCATAATTTGTAGATTTAATTTTCTTAATCAGAATCTTACCAAATATAAATCAACCTTGTTAAAAAAAGCGTCATGGGCTTGTTAAATTTTACCAAGTAGCCAAAACCGTAACGCCACCTTTTACTACTTGGTTAAGTTGTACATTTACTTGAGTGCCAATAGGTAACAATATATCTACCCGACTGCCAAATTTGATAAAACCATATTCTACACCTTGTTTTACCTCTTGCCCTACATGCGTGTAATTGCATATGCGTTTGGCCAATGCACCTGCTATTTGTTTGTATAAAATGGTGCCATAATTGTTCTGTGTTACAACGCTCCAACGCTCATTTTCTGTAGAGCTTTTGGGGTGCCAAGCAACCAAATATTTACCTCTGTGGTATTGGTTGTATAGTACATTACCACTCATTGGATTGCGGTTAACATGTACGTTGGCAGGGCTCATAAATATGCTTACTTGGATACGTTTGTCTTTAAAGTATTCCACGTCTACTACTTCTTCAATTACCACTACTTTACCATCGGCAGGGCAAATGATTTGCTTGTCGTTAATGGTTAATGTTCTGTTTGGAATTCGGAAAAATGAAATAATAAACAAGAACAAAAACAAGGTAACTAACAGTATGGTTAGAGTAAGCCAATATAAAGAGTTGCCTAGAAAGTTAAAAGTAGCAAGGTTGATTACTGCAAAAATTAAAGCGGTTATTCCAATGGTAGGATACCCTTCTCTGTGAATTGTCATGAATGTAAATTTTGGGCAAATATAGAAGAAAAGCACCGAAGCTTTTAATTAGAACCACGAACCGCTAAGCAGTTAGCAGGTTGGTTAGTAGCTATAAGCAAAATACACAAATAGCCATACAAAAGGGGCCGCTAGTAAAATTGAGTCAAAACGGTCTAAAAAACCGCCATGTCCGGGCATGATTTGTCCGCTATCTTTTACATTGGCCATTCTTTTAAGTTTGCTTTCCAATAAGTCGCCCAAGGTGCCAATAACGGCGGCAATAATGGGTATTACAAAGCTAGTAGCCATAGGTAAGCCAAGGTACATACTGTCAAATAACCCAACAGTAACGATAGCTAAAGCAGAACCGCCTACTGTTCCTTCCCATGTTTTTTTGGGAGAAATTTTTGAAAAAGGAGTTTTGCCAAAAAAAGAACCAACCAAATATTGCATCGTATCGTTTATCCAAATAGAAGCAATGAGAATGATGGGAAAAAGCCATCCCAAATCTATGTATTGACCTTGTTTGGTGGTAAAAAATAGGTTAAGAGAACGTAGTTTAATCAATAGCCCCCAACTGAGCGAAATGTAACACCAACCAAATACCGAATAGCCGATTGAGGGTAAGTCAATCATTTTTTTGAATACAATTTCCTTTGCAGAAAATACAATTGTTAACAACATGATGCCATACCAACCAATTGCCGATAAGGCAATATTGCCTACTTTGAGATAATCGGGTTGCGTATTCAATAGCACAAAACATCCGCCTATTAACATGACCATATTGCTATGCAACGAACTAATGGAACGATAGGCAGGATCAATTAAATCAATCAACTTTTTATATTCTATCCAACAACCAAAATGAATGATACCTATTAGTAGTAAAAAGCTCCACTGATTGTATAAAATGCCGGTAAGCATCACGGCCACAAATACCAAAGCAGTTATGGCTCGCACTTTAAATGTTTGGAAATGAAAAGGCATGAGCGCGTTTATTTATTGCTTATATGTTGTTGGGTTTGTACAAGCAGCTCGTTGGCTGTTGTAAAATAAGTGTCGGGCACCAATAGGCAGATATCGCCAAAATTTACATAGCTGCTATCTTGTTGGTTGAGTATTTGTACAGGTATTTCGTGTTCTGTAAGCATACTTTGTACAATAGCCGCTTCGGTATATTGTTTGGTTTTATAGAGTGTTTTCCAAGAATGCTTCATACAGTGTACAAAAAAATTAATTGGCAGGGGTTAATTGGTTACTATTGTTTTGTTTCAATTGCTTAAAAAGTACGAACAAAATAGCCGCCGACGGTAGGCCATACCAATAAGGGAAATTGTCCTCCATGCTTTGCAACGACAATTTGTTGTGCAGGGTTAGCCAATACAATTGCGAAACGGCTATCCCATTGTTAATCAAATGTAGCAGAACAGACAGCCATATATTCTTGCTAAAATAAAACACATAACCCAAAATAATACCAAGCGCAAAGCGTGGTAAAAAGCCGTAATAGCTGAAGTGAATGGCGCTGAATAACAAGCCGGTGATGAGGATAGCTAAATGGCTATTTTTTAACCAATTTCCTAACAATTGCTGCAAAGCTCCTCTAAAAAGTACTTCCTCAAAAATAGCAGGCGCAATGGCAATAACACACAACGATGTTAGGTAATCGGTGAAATTACGGATGTTGGCAATCACCATTACTTGCTTATTGTAAGCATTTTCCATGGCCTTAAAGGATTGCTGCCAAGTATTCGGAATGGGAATGAGGCGGTTTATTTCGGCAAGTGAGCCGCTTAAAAACAAACCTACAACAGCCATAATTGACACAATACCTATTTGGGTAATCGTTGGCATTTTTCCAAAACCCAATTTTTTAAAAGGGCGTTGGTTTTGTGTAATAACAGCATACAAAACAGCAGGAAGAAAAAAGGCAAAACCGGTACTAATGAGTTGAAAAATTTTGATGGCATTGGCATTTCGTACATCTAAAATGGCAGTTTGTATATGTAGGTAGGAGGAGCCGGTTGCTAAAACAAAATATACAATACCTACTATACCTCCTACTAAAAATCCGATGCCAGTAAGTCCAAGTAGTATGGCAAATTGCGAGGTGTAGTTAAAGGCATGTGGCTGATGCAGCACGTTGGCCATTGAAAATGGGGGAGTGGTACTGTTTGTTTCAAGCTCCTCATGCACAATAGGAGTCTGAAATTCATTGCTTTCGTTCGTTTGTTCCATCGTAGGATTTTCTATATACAACAGCTGTTAAGGCTACTATTGCAAAGGTTGCAACGGCAACAAAGGGCTCTAAACAACGTTGGTATGGTACAAGTACACCGCGTTTAGTTGTACCTTTTTTTACTAGTAAACCAGATATCTCTATAGCACAAAGTAACATTAAATTGTGTATAGTTTTCTTTTATCAAGCTTCCGGTGGTGGTACCTCTTGTACCTAGTTCTAATCCGGCAATAATACCCATTGTATTCCGCATGCTATTTAAACCAATACCCATGGTAATACCATAATCGGTAAGTTGTTTGCCATAAACTTGTAAGTAAGAATTGCTGTAAAAACCACCTAATTGATAAAAAATGCGTTCAAATTTTATTTTCTGATTGGTATAGTTGTCGGTAAACTCCAATTTTTTTGAGTATTCAATGCCGCCAGCAATTTTGTTGCTATTAACCAATCGATAGCTAAGTCCACTTTTGCTGATATCGCTCCAATTTTGGAAATGATAATCTGCTGTAATCGTTATTTTTTCCTTGTATATAGCGGCTATACCTGCTCCAGCCATTACCGGCAGCGTATAGTAGCCTGTACTGTAGGTATCGTTGTTGTACAAGGTAGAACCACCGTATTTTATATTGAGCATTTCGGTACTTCTAAGTTTGGTTTGCAAACTTCCTGTTGCACCAATGCTCAGCCGTAAGTTTTTGTTTATCAAAGGTTTGTATTGAATACCCAATTTAAATTGAGGGTTGTTGAGTGTTTGTGTATTGATGGTTACCAATCCGCTGTCGGTAATGGTATTGTACAGTGTTTCGGTACGTTGCAATTGTCCAAAAAAGTAATTTACCTGTAAGCCAATACTGAGGTTTTTGCGCAGTTTAAAGCTATTGGCTATGTAAAATTGGCTCAAATTACCGGTTCCTTCATTATAGGCATCCACAAACGAGCCCGAGCCTTGAACAGTTTTCAAACTGTAGAATGAATAATTACTGTTACTAAAAGGGAGTAATCCAACACTAAAGCCCCAGTAGGGTTTTAATTTAATAGCAGCCGTTAATTTTTTGATTTGCAAATCGGCAGATTGGTTATTTGAGGTAGTACTGATTGCTTTACCCGAATAGTTGATGTTTTTGTACCGAGCGGATGTTTCTAAATGAAAATAGCGGTCGTCTAAAAAGCTATAGGCTGCCGGGTTGCTGTTGTATAAAAACCGCCCTCCGGATAGTGCCAAGCCGGCACCGCCAAGTCCGCTACTGCGGTCAAAATAACCCTTTTCAATATCTCCAACTCCAATGCTTGAGTAAGGCGACACATTATTTTGTGCATATGCAGCAGTAACAATAGTAGCAAAGCAAATAGCTATAAAAAAAATAGTTCTCATTCAGTGGGTTTATTTAACTGCAACATAATATAATTGCAGTTCAATTTTGTTTAAAGTGTTGTTTCGGTTGCCAATAGCCACACGGTTAAATTGACTTTCAAAATTGGGACTAGGAGGCAAAAGCAACAAGCCATTTTTGTTTTCGCTACCATCCGCAATCAATTCTTTGATATAGGCCGATAAATCGTAGGTGTAGGTGGTGTTTTCGCCGTTCAAATAGTCAATACTCAAATTGCCCAATTGTGTTACGGGACTAGCCGTAGTAGTAGGATATATTAAATTGGAACCTATTTGATTGAATACTGTTGTAGAGGCCAAACGAAGATATGCCGGCAACGGGTATAAGTTGTTGTAAGAGTTTTTAACTGGTCTAACTACCAATTGCGCTTTTAATATTTGTGTAAACTGAGGTAAGGTAAGCAGGTTTCGTGCATTGGGAAAACGGAGTTTAATCATTGCCCCACTAATTGGTTGCGAATAAGACACATTGCCAGTAACACTACTATGCAGTTCTTTTTGCTTTTCTAAATTGCTCAATATGGTTCCGGTACGGTCTACCGCAATATGGTTGAATTGGTGCGATTTGTTGGAAATGGAAAATTCAAATGTTTTGGTCGCATTGTACATATCGGGGCTTTTGTAATACAAACGCATGGCAATACTATCCTTGCAGCCAAAAGCCACTTTGCTAAGTTGGTCGCTGCTAATGCGCAGTCCTTTAAAGTATTCTAAAAAGGCGCTGCTAGTTTTAAGGTCTTTATCAGATTGGTTCATCAACTTCGCCAAAAAGGCTTTTCCCAATTCGTCGCTCAGTCTAATGCAAATGGTATCTGCCGGTCTGCGGGTAGGAAGAATGGTAGCTGTTTTGCTGCCAAGCAACTTGCCGGTAGCAAACTGTTGATTATTGAACAAGTAATATCCATTATCCGAAGGCGTAATTTTTTCGGTCAATTCATGTACATATAAATTGATTGGTTTGCTTGTGTCGCCGTAATAAGATTGATTCAGTGTTAGGATAAGCGTAAGTGAGTCGAAGGTGCTTGTGACCGGAAATTGCTCGCTTGTATAGTCGGCAGGAGCCATTTCAAAAAAAGTCTTGGTATCAATACGGCCAAAAATAGGGTCTGTATAGCCTCCCAATAACAACGATCCTTTATTAGAACTTGTAAAGGAATCGAGCAAAACCGTAGATACATCTACGGAAAAAGTATCCAACTTTACCACTTGCGTAGCTTCGGTATTAATAAATTCGCTGCCAAAATTAATGTCGGCTTTTTTACACGCTATACTGCCGGTAATGATACCTATTAATACAAAAACGGAGATTTTTTTAAACATCATTTATTAATTAAAAGCAATGCAAAAAAGCAAATTTACTTTTTTGAAACGGTACAATAATAACCCTTGAGCTTGTTACAAAATTGTTAGTATGGATAAACAGATTTAATTACCCGATTATCCTTTCGCTTTCATCTGCAAAAATAGTAATGGAGTATTGCTTTTTTTTTAGGAATATTGCACCTCTATTTAAAGTTTTTGCAAAATAAGGGAAAATGATTGGCAGATAAAAATTATTCATTCATCTTTGAATAATCATCGAAAATCCATTTTAACTTATTAGTGAAACCAGACAACAATAATTTCAGCAAAATTTTTTACGGCTATGAAGCAACTTAAGTACTTTTTTTTCTTACCGGCAAGTCTTGTATTAATCGCAATTTCTTGTACCAAATCTACTTCTACCACCACCGATCAAAGCGGTAACTGGGTTAAAAGAGCCGATTTTGGTGGCGTTCCTCGTTCCGAAGGTATTTCATTTGTTATTGGCGATACCGCTTATATAGGCACCGGTTATGATGGTACTTACCGTTACAACGATTTATGGGCCTTTTTGCCCGACCAAAACAGTGGTAACGGCAGTTGGAGCCAACGTCAGTCTATTCCGGCACCGGCTAGCGCCAATGGCGTTTTAGGACGTAGTTCGGCTGTAGGCTTTACCGTATCAGGCAAAGGCTATGTTACTACTGGTACCGACAGCTATACGCGTTTTAAAGATACATGGGAGTACAACCCTATTACCAATACTTGGGCACAAAAAGCCGACTTTCCGGAAGGACTTGACCCCAATGGCAAACCCAATGGTCGTATCAATGCCGTTGCATTTGGTATCGACACCAAAGGATACGTTACTACCGGTTTCAACGGTGCTGCAACCAACGATATGTATATTTTTGATCCCGCTGCCAACACTTGGACGCAAGGACCAAGCCTAGGTGGCGATAAACGCAGCGAAGCCACTGCTTTTGTTTACAACGGTCAAGGATATGTACTTACCGGTATTAAAAATGGCTTGATGGTAAACGATTTTTGGAAGTTTGATCCCAAAACCACCACTTGGACCAAATTGAGAAACATCAACAACATTAGCTCCGAAACTTACGACGACGATTATTCCGATATCGTTCGTCAAAATGCCGTAAGCTTTGTTATCAATAACGGTACTACGCCAAAAGCCTATTTGGCAACCGGCAAAAATGGTTCTTATTCCGCCAAAGTATGGGAATACGACTTTGCTGCCGATACTTGGGCACGTAAGTCTAATTACGAAAGAGCTTTTCGCGAAGGTGCCGTTGCTTTTGCCGTTAAAGGTAGAGGTTACATAGCAACAGGTACTAGTGGTTCATATTATTTAGACGACTGCGATGAATTCAAGCCTACAGAAACATTGGATACCAATGA
>JAIXOS010000491.1 GCA_027486695.1 Chitinophagaceae bacterium
CTTAATTCTATCGTAAGTTCTGTCCATTAATTTCAACACCTTAGCTCGGGCTTCTTTTTCAAGGTCGGTATTGGTTTTCTTGGCAATACTATCAATTTTACTTTTGTCTCTTTGATCCAACAAATCTGCGTAACGCTCAAGGGTTAAATACTTCAATCTTTTGCGCCATCTATCTTTCCTCTCTGTTTCATTAGCGGAAAAACTCATTTTTTCAACATCTTGGCTAAGTGTTTCATCCGTGGTAAAATCGAATGGGTTGTTTAAAATTTCTTTATACAACTTAGTGATTTCCGGAATGCGTTTATCGTACAAGGCACTTAATGCGGGTACAAATTGTATATCTACTCCACCATGAATTTCATCGTCAAGTTGGGTTTCGAACTTTTTTAGCCCATCAATATCCGTTTGCAAAAACAAGGTTTTATCGTTATCAAGTGTTTCAAAATATTTTTTGAATACTTGCTTTGAAAACTCATCGTTGATTTTTTTAGGACTGTAATGCTGCTCTTCTAAAAGTTGTCCTATTGCCACGAGGAGCTTTTGCTTTTGGGCAATTGGCACAGATGAAGGCCTATTAATGGTACGAAATGCAATGAAAGTACCTGCAAATACAAGAGAAAATAAAAGTATCCAACCTTTTCTACGCATCATAAAATGAATAATTTTTTGCATAATGAAGTTCAAATATAAAGTAAAAGGGTGTTGCAGTTTCAAAAGCAACCTTATTAAGCACTGTTTTATGATTATTTAAGCATTTGAAGTTACAAATACTGCTTCTATTCACGGTACAAAATATTTGGATTACCACTAACTTAATCGATAAAAGTAGTTTTTCAGTTTGCAGAAGCCTGGTTACCAAAGACCAAAGGCTGCAGGATGTGGAGGGCTTGGTGCCCATCCTGCTAAGATGCGTACCGGAGCCACAGCGCAGACCGGAAACAGCCTGAACCACCGTTCAATATTCCTGAAAAAGAAAAAAAAAAAAAAAAAGCCTTCACGATGGCAATTGTGAAAGCAATTGACGAAAAAAATGAAAACAGCACAACTTACTGATCAATGAACGTTTTATGGGCGGTTAAAAGTGATGAAAGTCACAAAATAGCCGATGAGTTAACAGCAACTTTGTTATAGAAAAGTAAAGTTATACTACTAGCTTATTGATCAATAAAAATAAAAACAACGTATATGTTTGAATCTGTAAAAAGCCTGTTTGGCATAGACGACACCAATTTTAAAAACTTGGTTCAAAAAGGAGCTGTGATTGTAGATGTAAGAACACTGACCGAATTTGAAGGCGGCCATATTGAAGGAGCCATCAACATTCCGGTAGATGTTATTGGTTTTAAAGCCGCGATACTAAAACGACTGCATAAACCTATTGTTACATGCTGTAGAAGTGGCGCTCGGAGCGAAATGGCAAAAGATATATTAAAGCAATCGGGTATTGAAGCTTACAACGGAGGTGCCTGGAATGTATTGTTAGACAAAATTCACGACTAATTGACAACCAATTGATAATATGAAAAAACACATTCACGAATTTAAGTTGTTTATAGCGGGCGCACTTGTTGGGGCTCTTGTTGGATTTATTTATTGGAAATGGATTGGCTGCCACAACAACGACTGCTCAATTACAGCAACTCCGGCTAGCAGCATGATTTATTTTTCAGTAATCGGCGGCTTGTTTTTTGGCATGTTTTCAAAAGAACCTACTCATCTAAATCAATAACCAAAAAAAATAAACGATTATGTTAACCACTGAAACTATATACGTACAAAATATAGACTGCACCAAATGCATGAGCAAAATTGTAAATGCCCTAATCAAAATTGAAGGGGTACACGATGTTACCGTAGCCAAGGAAGAAGGCAAAGTAAGTATTATAGGTAATGGCATTCCAACTGAATACATTGTACAATTATTATCGGAAATGGGCTACCCGCCTACGAACAACGAAACGATACTTACGAAAGCAAAATCGTTTATTAGTTATGCCATAGGTAAAAAAGCCCATGCATAACTATTGGTGGAAACCGCTAACTCATAACGAGTGAAAGCAAATAATATTGAATCATCAATCGCACTAGCATATGAAAATGCTCATTGTAACCAGCTTAAAAGAATACCAAAACGCTGTAACAACTATTTTTTTACAAGCCAATATTCATGTGTTTAGTACAACAGGCACAACCGGCTACAAGGACGAGCATCCGGCAAGCGAATTACATGCTTGGTTTGAAGCACCACAGGAAAAATTTGATTCGATACTCATGTACAGTTTTACACACAATGAAAACGCTTACCAAGCATTAGACTTGGTACAGCAATACAATAAACAGTACGATTCCGGTCATCCACTACGTGTGTTTATTTTACCCGTAGAAGCATCAAGTTATTAAAAAAATATTGTCAATCATTTTCTAATTCATAAATAAACCAACCATGAAATGTATTATCATAGGAGCCTTTGCAGGCGGCACAACTGCTGCTGCACGTTTGAGGCGACTGAACGAGCAAGCCAATATTATTATATTTGAAAGAGGTGAATTTATTACTTTACCCAATGGCAAGGCTGTAACCCATATCAATAAATCTTTACAAGAAAAAAGTGTATCCAAAGCCAAAGAAGCCAGTCTTTTTGCGCAATTGTACAATGTAGATACGCGCTTGCAAACAGAAATCATAGCCATAGACACAACCGCTAAAAAAGTAACAGCCTACCACCACCCTAGCAACAGAATTTATGAAGAAAGTTATGATACCCTGATTTTATCACTTGGTACAAAATCGGTCATTCCCGACTTGCCCGGTGTAGATTTGCCCGGTATATTCACCGTAAAAAATGCGCATGACATTCAGTCTATCAGAAAAGATTTGCGCAACCACAGAGTACACAAAGCCACCATTATTGGAGCCGGATTTGTGGCTTTAGAAATGGCTGAAATATTGAACAACCGAGGTATTCAAGTAACTGTTATAGAATCGTGCAACCAAATATTACCATCGCTCGACTATCCCATAGCCGCAGTAGCACAGCAACACATACGCGCTAAAGGTGTTCATTTACAATTAGCTAGTAATGTTACTGGATTTACAAAAGTAGATGAACAAATTACTGTACATACCGATAACGGAGATGTAGAAGCAGATATGGTTATTTTATCCATAGGCATTGTTCCCGACACACAATTGGCACAAAGAGCCGGATTAATGATAGGCGATACAAACGGTATTGTGGTGAACGAATTTTTACAAAGCAGCAACGAAGCTATTTATGCAGTGGGACCGGCAATAGAATTTGCGAATCCCATTTCAGGGCAACCAAGCTATAGCAATTTTGAAGCAATTTCCGGCAAACAAGGCCGCATATGCGCCAATAACATAGTATTAGGTAATTTGGAAACCTATAAAGGGGCTATCAATGTTTCGATTGTCAAAATATTTGACCTCACTGTGGCTGCTGCGGGTTTGCCCACACACGATTTATCTGCTGCCGGCATCGCATTTACTACATCTACAACACACAGCTTTAAGCAAATTAACGGACATGCAGAGGAAGTGCCTTTTACCATACAGTTGGCTTTTGCAACAGCAAGCGGACAACTTTTGAATGCTCAAATTGCAGGCTATAGTGGTGTGGAAAAACGCATTGAAATGTTAGCCGCTGAAATTCAACAAAAAGGAAACATTTATCAACTAACAGAATGGGAACACAATCTTACAACACCCTATGCCGTAGAAAAAGATCCTATCAATACTGCCGGGTTTGTAGCAAAAAATATACTCAACAAACTATTGCAAGTTTTTTATGTAACAGACATTAGTAGCCTTACTAGTAGCAATATTTTAATTGATTTACGCAGTGCACAACAATTTCAGGAAGGTACTATTGGCAATGCCACCAACATTCCACTTGAAAACATGCGTCAGTTTGTAGATATTTTACCCAAAAACCAACGGGTATTTTTGTTTTGTGAAACTGGTAAAAAAGCCTATTTGGCACAACGCATTTTGGTACAAAATGGCTTTGCGCAAGTATTTGTGTTATCGGGAGGTTTGTGCAGTTGGCATTTTTTCAACAATGAAAAAATTGCATTAGCCAATAGTTTGGCTAATGAAGTTGTTTAGGTATCAATAAAAAGTTAAAGCACGGATTAATTCCCAAAAATCTGCATACACGGCATGGTTTTTGGGAATTAATTTTTAATTTAGCAAAAAATTAATGAATATTTAAGTTTTTTTCCAACGCTTATTTGTCCGTCATGAAACGATTATTCTTTTTATACCTAGTATTTGTTGTGTCTTGCAGTATTGGTTGCAATAATGATAATTTATCGGCACAAAATTTCAATCTCATTCCCATTCATTTTTCCGACAAACTCAATCAACAGCCTACCGCTCAAG
>JAIXOS010000447.1 GCA_027486695.1 Chitinophagaceae bacterium
AAATGATGCAAAGTGTTATGCAAAATGGCACCGGCAGGGGCATGGTTAATTATTGCGATATTAACGAAATAGCAGGTAAAACGGGAACAACCAACGACAATAGCGATGCATGGTTTATAGGCTATACCCCGCAATTGCTTTGTGGTGCTTGGGTTGGCTGCGATGACCGCTTTATACGATTCAATTCCACCGATGTAGGACAAGGTTCGCATGCAGCGATGCCAATTTGGGGTTATTTTTATGAAAAAGTATCACAAGATCGCAACATCCTTGGTATTGATCCAAATGCTACATTCACCAAGCCGGAAGTAATGAGCAATGACATTTTGTTCGATCAAATTAATGGAACAACAGCTCCTTTAGGTGCTGAAGGGGAAAATACAGGCAATGGCACATCTCAGGATTATGAGGTACCTGCCAATATTAAACCCGATGACATTGCTCCTGAATCGCAGTACATCAATACCGACGCGCCCAAGCAACCTGCAGACAACAATAAACCCACTCCCAAAAAAGTTCCGGAACCCAAGCCACTCAATCCGGCGAACATTAAGCCCAAGGAAAAACCCAAAGCTACCATGCCTCAAAAAATAAAAACCAACCGATAGACTGATAGATTTTATGAAAAAAATTGCCTCATCAACCAATATACAATACAGCAATGTTGGTTGATGAAGCAAATACTTTACTTCAATTTTACCAAAAGCAATTTGCTTTTTTAAGAGCGAGGCTAATCCACGGGAAGTGTATGTGCTTTTGGACGTTGATTATCCATTTTTCCCACTAAGCATAGGTACAAAAGAGAACGATTCAAATTGCTCTTCCAACAAAGTACCATCGGCTTGTTTAGTTAAGCGCATCATGGTTTGTTCTTCTCCCCCTTCTTGATCTACAGGCAAGACCATGATTCCTCCAACTTTTAATTGTTCTATCAATTTAGGAGGAATAAATGGAGCCGCAGCGGTAATTATTATCTTGTCGAAAGGTGCATAAGTAGGCAACCCTATGAAACCATCTCCATAAAAAAATTTAATATTTAAATACTTATTTTTAAAACAATATTGCTGTTGATTAAATTCGTATAATTTTTTTTGCCGTTCAATAGTAAAAACCCATGCTCCCAACTCTGCTAATATAGTTGCTTGATAAATACTTCCGGTACCAACTTCTAATACTTTGTCATTTTTCTTTACTTGTAGCAATTGGGTTTGATAAGCCACCGTGTAAGGCTGCGATATTGTTTGACCTTCACCTATAGGAAAGGCTTTGTCCTGATAAGCATGTTTTTCAAAAGCATTATCTAAAAAAAAATGGCGCGGCACTTGGTTCATTGCATTCAATACCGATTCGTCTGTAATGCCCCTGTTCCGCAATAGAGCGACGAGTTGATTTCGGTTTGCTTTATGATAATATTTGTCTTCAAAAATGCTTCTTGCCATAAAGCGAATATACATGCAAAGCATAGGATTTGAAAGTAACTACTGTGTTTCGTGGAAAGAAAATAACGGCAAGCAAAATGTCCACATTAAAAATGTAAACAGTAAATGGATAATAGATAAAACAAAACAGCCCTAACAAAAAAATTGCTAGGGCTGCATGTCGATTTTAAATACGTGCCTCAGGCGGGAATCGAACCCGCACTCGCGTTGCGGCGAACAGGATTTTAAGTCCTGCGTGTCTACCAGTTCCACCACCAAGGCAGTCCAAAAAAAAATCCACCAAAATGATGGAATTCTTTTGAGCGGAAGACCGGGCTCGAACCGGCCACCCCGACCTTGGCAAGGTCGTGCTCTACCAAATGAGCTACTTCCGCTTATAACTGTTATTGCTTATTTAAGAACTCTTTTTTTGTTTTGGGATTGCAAAGATAAGGTTTTAAATTTAACAGCCAAATCTTTTTTTTTTTTTTTTTTGTATTCAGGCTTGAATTTACTGCTAGATTGTACTTCTACATCAGGCGTACCTTTATAACGCTGTGTATACAATTTAAAACATCCTGAATTTACGAAAATCAACAAAGCAAAAACGGATAAGAAGAATAAAAAGCGAGAAGAAGTTACCCAATTTTTGGTAAAATCTTTTGATTCATTTTCGTTTACTTCGTTTGCCATAATTCTTAATTGCGTTGCAAAAATAAGGGTGTATGCTTAATTTAACAAGCTAGTTTTCAAAAATTTCAGAAAATTTTTTCTTCCCGTTGATGAAATGCGCCCAAACCAAACTTTTGCCCGCCACTCCATCTAATTGAATCATTGGCTTTCTGCACAACTTGTGTTTGGTATTACTTCGCTTTAGCCAAATGTACAACACTGCTGCGTGGGCTTGCATAATGGCAACAAAAAAATCTCTATCTCCTTGCAACAATCCCTTCCAAGCACTAATTGCATCTAAAGCAAAGCGAACTGGTATTTTCCACATTTTTTCTACCATGCACAAATTTTTGCCGAGCATGAGCAAATTGTTTCTAAAATTTAAAAACACTTTTCGCCCTCCCCTTGGCAATGTGCCAGCACCAACATGATAAACTACAGACTGTGGGCAAGCCATTATTTCATAGCCAGCTAATTGCATTCTCCAACACAAATCTATCTCTTCCATATGTGCAAAAAAAGTGGCATCAAAACCATTAAGTTCGTGATATACCTTGCTCCTAACAAACATGGCTGCACCGGAAGCCCAAAATATTTTTTCGTTTGTTTGGTACTGTAAACTATCTTTTTCTAGAAAGTCAAAAATTCGGCCTCGCGAAAATGGATATCCCAAAATGTCTATCCAACCACCTGCCGCACCTGCATATTCAAAATAACTTTCATCGCCATGCTTTAATAATTTTGGCTGACAAGCAGCTATACTTTTGTTTGACTGCATAAGTGCAATGATGGGTTCTATCCATCCGGCAGTCACGGCCACATCTGAATTGAGCAATACATAGTATTCGGCTTCAACCTGCTTCAATGCCCAATTGTAACCACCGGCAAATCCGTCGTTTTGGGTATTTTGCAATACGACAATTTGTGGAAAGTATTCTGTAACATATGCCACAGAACCGTCTGTAGATGCATTATCGGCTACGACAACGGAATAATTGGTATAGGTAGACGCCAATACAGACGGCAAAAACCTTTGTAAATAGTTTTTGCCATTGTAATTTAATATAACAATTGCTACCGATGGTGCCGTCAAAATGCAAAATTTGGTTGCGAAAATAACGGGTTTATTGGTTGCATGTCCATAGTTGTACATTTAAAATGGAAATAACACCTACACACTCAATATGGCTACGGCCTTGTATTGCGGTAAAAAAGCGTTTATCCTACTTCCAAGACATGTATTTTTCAACTTATAAATTTACAGGATTACAATAAACCGCTATAAAATACAACTGCTTACCAATGCCACTAACGGTTACCTTGTTGATTCTTGCCTATAACCTATGTACCTATTTTTACTTTTGTTGGCTGCTTTTTACGATCAAACCCACTGTATGAGGGTATGGTTTCTTATGTTTGCAAAAATTTTTCATCTATCATGGAATTACAACAATTAATTCAAGCTGCCTGGGACAACAGGGAATTACTGAAAGACGAGACTTATAGCAACGCGGTAAGAGCCGTAATAGAAGAAGTGGACAAAGGCCGACTGCGCACTGCTGCACCAACTGAAAACGGTTGGGTAGTAAACGAATGGGTAAAACAAGCCATTTTATTGTATTTTGGTATTCAGCAAATGCAAACCTACCACTTACCCCCTTTTGAGTTTTACGACAAAATGCATCTAAAAAAAGATTATGCATCATTGGGTGTAAGAGCGGTGCCACATGCGGTTGCACGATACGGAGCGTACTTGGCCAAAAATGTGGTACTGATGCCAAGTTATGTAAATATTGGTGCTTTTGTAGACGAAGGAACGATGGTGGATACATGGGCTACTGTGGGCAGTTGCGCACAAATAGGCAAAGGTGTACACTTGAGCGGTGGCGTAGGTATAGGAGGTGTTTTGGAACCCTTGCAAGCAAGTCCGGTGATAATTGAAGATGGCTGTTTTATTGGTAGTCGCGCAATTGTAGTGGAAGGGGTAATTGTAGAGAAAGAAGCCGTTTTAGGTGCCAATGTGGTACTTACAAAAAGTACCAAAATTATTGATGTGAGTGGTGATACTCCAATAGAATACAAAGGCCGTGTACCGGCACGAAGCGTAGTTATTCCGGGCACTTATGCCAAACAATTCCCTGCAGGAGAATACCATGTAAACTGCGCATTGATTATTGGTCAAAGGAAACCAAGCACCGACCTGAAAACAAGCTTGAATGATGCGCTTAGAGATTTTAATGTAAGTGTATAATTATTGTGTATTTGACATCTTTAGCTGGCAGATGCAAATACGTTGAGCATCTGCCAGTTTTTTTTATATCATGACTACACAAAAAACGCACCCACTCACGGTAGCCGGATTTGCAATAAGCCTCATCGGTTCCATACTGTTTAGTACTAAGGCCATTATGGTTAAATTGGCATTTGCACACGAACAGGTAAATGCCATCACCCTATTGTGCTTACGAATGCTTTTTTCGCTTCCATTTTATCTGGTGATTGGCTACTTACACACCAAAAAGCAGCCCAATCAAACACCTTTAACAATGCAGCAATGGCTTTCGGTAGCCATGTTGGGCATATTGGGCTATTACTTAAGCAGCCTATTTGACTTTGTGGGTTTGCAGTATATTTCGGCAGGCTTAGAACGCCTTATTTTGTTTTTATACCCAAGCTTTTCGGTGCTGATAAACTTTGTTTTATATAAAAACAAACTAACGTTAACACAATTTATAGCACTGCTATTAACCTATTCGGGTATAGGCATTGCTTATTATGGAGAACTGCAAATTGACACACAAAACAGTCATTTTTATTTTGGAAGTGGCATGGTATTAATTTGCGCTATCACTTATTCCTTTTATTTGGTGGGCACCGGAAGAATGGTCAAAACCATAGGAGATACTCGCTACACCATTTATGCCATGCTGTTTGCAACGGGAGGCGTTTTTTTACATTTTTTGGTTACCCAATCTTTTAACACAATACAGTTTACGCCCCCAATTATCACTTATAGTTTATTGTTGGCTGTTGTGGCCACCGTTATTCCATCCTTTTTATTGTCCAATGCCATGAAACGCATTGGCAGTAATAATGTATCAATCATTGCAAGTATTGGTCCCGTGAGCACTATTGTACAAGCACATATCATATTGGGCGAAAAAATATTTATGGCACAAATTATTGGCACCCTACTAGTTGTATTGGGTGTATTACTAATCGGTTGGAAATCGAACCAAGCTGCAATCAAATAGCTCTTGCTATTATACCACTAATAAACTACATCCACGTATATCGCTATTGTCCATTCGACCCCAAATTTTAAAACTACCGTCTTCAAAAACCTCTCCCACATCGTCGGTAGCAATAAAGGACGCACCGTATACATTACACAAATCAATTACATTTAAGATGCCTTTACCCGTTTTGCTAACTTCTAACGGATTGTCCTCGCTACGAACCAATACACGCATCCATGGAGGGCAAACAAAAACGCCATCACCCTTTGAGTAAGCTTGACTGAGTAATTCCGTCATGCCATATTCTGCATGAATAGTGGGCAGCTGCCACTGTTTTTTTAAAATCGCCTGTACCTCCTCGCGAACCATTTCTTTTCTTCGCCCCTTCATACCTCCTGTTTCTACCACCACCATATTCTGTAAATCCATCGGGTATTGTGCAGCAAAATCGAGTAACGCAAAAGTGACGCCTATAAGCATGATTGGTTGTTGTTCGCTATGCAACCGCTTCAAAGTATTGGCCAATTTATCAAAATCGTACAAGTAAAAACCGCTATCTATATGCCCGGAACGAACAATCAAATCGTTCACCATGGTTACGAGTGATGAACCCGACCGCTCCAAATACGAGGGTAAAAGACCAATAATACACCATTCGGTTTCGCTGCCGTAAAAGTGGCGAAATGCTTGCAAGTAGCTTTCTTGGTACAAAGACATACTTTTTACATAATGTTTGCTATTGATACTATTGATGGTTCCACTGCTTTCAAACACCACTTCCGGCTCAAAAAAAGTGGTTACTACTTGGTGCGATTTAAACAAGCGAATTGGCAAAAAGGGCATTTGTTCAATAGGTACAATAGGTGCGGATGTAGCAAAACAAGATACCCCTAACAAACCACACCACTCTTGGTACACCGCATTGTGCTGTAGCTGAAACTGCGCTACCTGCCAGGCCATTTGCGGAAAAAGCTCAGGGGTAACTGAGAAAATATTGTTAAGTATGTGTGCAGGCACAACAGTTGGTTGAAATTGTTTAACTAAATTTGACTACTATAAACCTAATTATGAAGGCAAAAGTATTGATAGTATTGATATTGGGCGCGTTTGCAGCTGCATGTACTAAAAATTCGTCAGCACCGCTGGCAAAATTCACTTTAAAAAAAGTGAACGATACGATTTTTAGTAGTGGCCAAACAATCAATTTTGAATTCACCATTACACATAAAAACGGGGGCTATATTTCGGATAGTTTGTTTGTAGCTCGAAAATTTTTCACTTGTCCTTATATCAAACAAGACACTTTTTTCATTTCGTTACCCGCTTACAATGGTGTGGGTAACGAAAAAAGCGAAATTACTTATAGCTACCAATACGGTTCGGGCGGACTTAACAATGGCTGCACCAACAACAATAGGATATTAACGGATTCGCTTCATTTTTACTTTTGGATAAAAGACAATCAAGGTAATGTGAGCGACACCATCAAATCTCCTAAAATCATATTAAAATCTTAGTCCTCTTTTTTGCCAATTATCTTTGCACTATTTTGCTAAAAACTTTCTTTTACGGCAATCATTTTTACGGACTGTGCGCGGTATTGCTCAGTATTGAAACCAATGTGCAGTTGCAGCTACACCACATTAGCGCATTTTGGTATTTATTTGCTTATTCGGCCACAACAGCTTATTATACCCAAGCTTATTTGTTTGAAACGGATTTATCTGTACGTAATCCACGTATGCAATGGTACACTGAAAACAAAAAACTACTACGATTTCAACAATTCCTATTCGTTTTAGTTGCATTTTACGCTGCTACTGCTCTGTTATGGCATTACCATACACAGCTTTCTCAACTTACATTACCTTTTTGGCTACTATTGATAGGCATTTGCTTGTTGTCTCTTGGGTATTATTTGCCCTCTCCCACTACCAAGTGGATATTACTTCATCCTCGCAGTAGTGGCTGGCCCAAACCATTTATTATTGGTTTCGTTTGGGTTGGTATGTGCCAAATTGCCCCTATTGCGTTACATTATGTAGCAAACCAAACTCCGCGCCCACTTACGTCATTCGATTGGCAGTTTCTGTTAACTAGTTGGCTATTTATAAGCGTACTGTGTATTTTGTTCGATATTAAAGATTATGCTTCCGACGCCAACAAAGCCATAAAAACGGTGGTGGTGCGTGTTGGACTGCGTAAAACACTGTTCACCATTGTACTACCCTTAACCTTGTTGTCGTGGGGTTTGTTTATATTGTATGCCATTTTGTGGCAGCTTTCGCTTATGCGCATTGTTTGTAATAGCCTTCCTTTTGTACTTTTATTGGTTATTGCATACTCTTTGCACAAAAGAAAAAGTATTCTCTACTATCTTGCAATTATTGACGGACTATTACTAGTGAAAGCACTTTGTGGTATTGCCGGTATTATATTGACCACAATTAAATAACTAAAAAACAACAACCCATATGGCAAAGGAAAAAAAAGAAAAAGCTGCGGATAAAAAAGAGAAAGCCGTAGCCCGAAAAAAAAAGAACACCACCATGCAGGTAATCACACCTGATTCGTACCAATTTTTAAAAACCTACATCAATACACCCTCCCCGGTAGGTTTTGAGAGTGGCGGACAAAAACTGTGGCTACAATACATTCAACCTTTTGTAGATACTACATTTACCGACCCTTATGGAACGGCTGTAGGCGTTATTAACCCCGATGCCCCGTTTAAAGTGGTTATTGAAGCACATGCCGACGAAATAAGTTGGTTTGTCAATTACATTACTGCCGATGGCTTAATTTATTTAAAAAGAAATGGCGGGGTAGATCACCAAATTGCACCTGCAAAACGTGTCATTATCCATGGTAAAAAAGGACCAGTAAAAGCAGTATTTGGGTGGCCGGCTATACATACCCGATTGGGTGGAAGCGAAAAAGAACAACAACCCAAGGTTGAAAACCTGTTTTTAGATTGTGGTGCCCGCAGTAAAAAAGAGGTGGAAGCACTAGGCATACATGTTGGCAGTGTGGTAACCTATGAAGAAGGATTTGACGAGCTTGCCAATGGCTATTTAATTGGTCGTGCGTTTGATAACCGCATTGGTGCATTTATGATTGCAGAAGTGGCGCGTTTATTAAAAGAACAAC
>JAIXOS010000435.1 GCA_027486695.1 Chitinophagaceae bacterium
CATGCAGCCCAATACGCAGCACTAGCCCATGGCTCATAAAAAAAACACCTACTATGCTACATTATTTGCACAAACGCGTTGTGGTTACCGCCTCCTTGTTGGCATTGACTTACCTACTGCATGCACAGCCCGATAGATGGCAACAACGTATTAAATACCAAATTGACGCACAACTGAACGACCAATTGCATTTGGTAAACGGTACCGAAAACATTGAATATACCAACAACTCGCCCGATACGCTGCACAAGCTCATGTTTCATTTGTATTGGAATGCCTTTCAACCCAATAGCAGTATGGACGTTCGCAGCAGAGAATTGGGCAAACAAAGTACCCGAAACGACAGAAAAGGCAATCCCGTTCCCGATTGGGACGATCGAGTAAGAGACAAAATCAGCAAACTATCGCCCACCGAAATAGGCTACCAACAGGTAAAAAAGGTAACTATTGACGGCGTGGCACAAACATTGCGTGTATACGAAACCATTTTAGAAGTGCGTTTGCAAAAGCCTTTGTTGCCCAAAAGCAAAACGCTGTTAAAAGTAGATTTTGAAGCACAAGTGCCTGTACAAATTCGTCGTGCAGGCCGTAACAATGCAGAAGGTGTTGCCTACAGCATGAGTCAGTGGTATCCCAAAATGGTGGAATACGACTACCAAGGTTGGAATGCCAATCCGTACATAGCCCGCGAATTTTATGGTGTTTGGGGCGATTATGAAGTAAAACTAACCCTCAACAAACGTTATATGGTGGCCGCAACGGGGGTATTGCAAAATGCCAATACCATTGGCTATGGTTACGAAACCCCGGGCACAAAAGTGGTAGTTCCTACCGGCAAAAACCTAACATGGCTATTTAAAGGCGAGAACATTCACGACTTTGTTTGGGCGGCAGACACGGCTTACAAACATTTAAGCAAAAAACTGCCCACCACTACCCTGCACGTATTTTACAAGGCCAAAGATGCTCAGGCCGACTCTGCATGGAGCAATGTACTTTGGGCAGCCGAAAAAGTGCTCCCTTATATTGAAAAACGATTTGGCAAATACCCTTACCCACAATATTCCTTTATACAAGGCGGCGATGGCGGCATGGAATATGCGATGGCTACCTTGCTAAAAGGCCCCGGACTAGGAACGGTTTTTCACGAGTGGATGCACAGTTGGTACCAACATATTTTGGCTACCAATGAAAGTTTATTTGGGTGGATGGACGAAGGATTTACGAGTTATGCCGAAAACGAAGTAACCGATTTTTACAACAACGAATGGGCATTGCAATCGCCCTACATCAACGAAACACAAAAGGCCAATTTGTTGAAACAAATAGCGATGGATAAAAACGATTTGCCCGCAAAACAAGCCGATAATTATGCCGGCTACTTTGCATTGGCCAAAAGTCCCTTTGAAGAACCAATGAGTACACATGCCGACCATTTTAATACCAACATGGGTTATTCATTGGCTTCCTATTCAAAAGGTGCCACTTTTGTAGGTATGTTGGGCTATTTGGTAGGCGATGCCGTGCGTGACAACATTTTACTTGCATATTACGATCAATGGAAATTCAAACATCCTAATGCCAACGACTTTATTCGTGTAGCCGAAAAACAAAGCGGCCTAACGCTGCAATGGTTTAAAGAATACTGGATGAATAGTACCAAAACCATCGATTACGCCGTAGGCGATATTAATGTAGCAAACGATGGTAACTTGCAAGTAACCCTTAAACGCATTGGTAAAATGCCCATGCCACTTGATGTATTGATCACTTTTAAAGATGGCAGTAAAGAACTGCACTATATACCCCTTAATCTGTTGTACGGTGAAAAAAAAGCAGAAAACAACCTGCCTAGAACGGTACATACCGAATGGAATTGGACACATCCGGAATACCAACTTGTTACCAAACGAGCTTTAAAGGACTTAAAAAGTATTGAAATTGACCCTTCTTTCCGAATGGCCGATATCAATAGAAACAACAACAAATTGGTGATACCGGAATAATTTACCTACCCCATCAGAAAATTGTACAAATGTATTGGACTGCAAATAAAATAGTACTGCTTTGGGTAGCTTGTATGCTAGGTAGCTACTGCACAGTTACCCATGCACAAACTGCTACATTTACTGCCGAAGATACACTCCGCGGTAGCCTGAATGCCAACCGTACTTGGTGGGATGTACGGCATTATGGGCTAACGGTTACTCCCAATTTTGCTGAAAAAAAATTGACCGGCAGCAATACCATTTTGTTTAAACGCTTGTTAAGTACCAATGCGCCTATGCAAATTGATTTGCAAGCCCCTATGCAAATTGACAGTATCGCTTATCATGGCACTCAGCCCACTTTTCAAAAAGCGTCTACCAATACTTGGCTAGTTCATTTAACCCAACAAGCCCCTACTATTGATTCTCTTACCATATTTTTCAGCGGCACCCCTCGCGAAGCGGTTCGTCCACCATGGGATGGTGGCTGGATTTGGTTGAAAGATAGCAAAGGCTCGCCATGGATGAGTGCCGCTGTGCAAGGATTAGGGGCAAGCAGTTGGTATCCGTGTAAAGACCACCAAAGTGACGAACCGGATAACGGTGCCAATTTATCGATTGTGGTACCGGATTCTTTAATTGGAGTTGGCAATGGCCAATTGACGGGGATAAGCACGTTGGGCAACCAAAAAATATACCATTGGCGCGTAGTAAATCCCATTAACAATTATACCATCATCCCATCAATAGGAAAATACGTACACTTTTCGGATATTTTCAAAGGCGAAAAGGGCAAATTATCCCTTGATTTTTGGGTTTTGGAGCAAGCCAAAGAAAAAGCACAAAAACAATTTCAACAAGCTAAACTCATGCTCAAAGCATTTGAATATTGGTTTGGTCCGTACCCATTTTACAAGGATGGATACAAACTTGTTCAAACGCCTTTTCTTGGCATGGAACACCAAAGCGCTATTGCTTATGGGAATGGCTTTAAAAATGGCTATTTGGGCAGAGATTTGAGTGGTACCGGATGGGGATTAAAATGGGACTTCATTATTATTCATGAAAGTGGACATGAATGGTTTGCCAACAACATTACCACCAAAGATATTGCCGACATGTGGGTGCATGAAGGTTTTACCAACTACAGCGAAACCTTGTTTACTGAATACTATTATGGCAAAAAAGCCGGAAACGATTATTGCTACGGCATTCGGAAAAATATCAAAAACGACCACCCAATTATTGGTGCTTATGGCGTAAATAATGAAGGTAGCGGCGACATGTATAGCAAAGCCGCCAACATGATACATACTATTCGCAATAGCATACAAGACGATGCCGTTTTTCGCAAAATGCTTCGGCAAATGAACCAACAATTTTATCACCAAACAGTAACCACACAACAAATTGAATCGTTTATAGCCCAATATTGTCCCTTCAACACAACACCTTTTTTTAACCAATATTTGCGCACTACCCAAATACCTATTTGCGAATATGTGCTCGACACAATACAAAATACCCTACAAGTTCGTTTTACCAACTGCTTAGAACACTTTGAATTACCCATTTACCTAGCAGGTAAGCATCGCAAAATCATGGTGGGTACAGAATGGCAAAAAATAGCGCTGAAAGCGAAGGAAACTACTTGGTGGTTAACGGACGAAAAAGAAAAAAATTATTATATCCAATTTGTTGCTACCGATAATGCATTGGCTCAATAATGGCAAATGATATAAATTGCAGCCCATATGAGCACAATACGCAAGCAAGCAATAACATCCGGCATTTTATTGTATTTCGGTTTTTTAATTGGTGCCATTAATATTTTTTTATTTACCAAAAACGGTGCTTTTACTGAGGAACAGTTTGGATTAACCCGTATTTTCTTCGACTTTGCCCAAAACATTGCTGCTTTTGGCACATTGGGTGTTACCACCGTACTATACAAATTTCATCCCTACTACAAAGACAATCTACCATTCAAACAAAACGATCTGTTCACATGGGTTTTTACCGCAGCCATCATTGGCTTTGCTTTGGTGTTGTTTTTTGGATGGCAATTTCAGCCCCTCATGGTTCGAAAATTTAGCAGGGGCTCTCAATTATTTTTAGATTATTACTATTGGGTATTTCCCTTCGGATTGGGCATGTTGCTTTTTTCTTTATTTGAGGTCATGAGCAACATCATTCAGCAATCTGTAATGCCCAACTTTTTGAAAGAAACAGCACTGCGCATTTTCACGACGCTACTTATTGGGTGTTTTTATTTCAAGCTAATTAGTTTCAATTGGTTTGTCATTCTTTTTTCATTGCTTTATCTTGTTTTGGTGGCGATATTGCTTTTTTTTCTGCTTCATAAAAAAGCATTTACACTTACCTTCCGAGTAAGCAGGGTAACCAAAAAGTTTTGGAAAAAAATGGTTTGGATGCAGCTACTTATGTTTACCGGAACGGTTATTCAAGCGCTTAGCAGCACACTAGATGGTATTTTGATTGC
>JAIXOS010000386.1 GCA_027486695.1 Chitinophagaceae bacterium
ACAGTAAAATTTTATTGATAGAGGACAATACAGAAATGCGTGAAAATATTTCTGAAATTTTAGAGCTTGCCGGTTATCAGGTACAAACTGCTGCAAATGGAAAAGAAGGGGTAGCATTGGCACAACAATACAAACCTGATGTAATTATTTGCGATATTATGATGCCGGTACTTGACGGCTATGGTGTGCTGCACATGCTTTCCCGACAAGAAGAAACAGCCGCAATACCGTTTATTTTTTTAACGGCAAAAGCCGAAAGAGGCGATTTTAGAAAAGGGATGGAAATGGGTGCCGACGATTATTTGACAAAGCCTTTCGACGATATTGAATTGTTAAATGCTATTGAAAGTAGGCTCAAAAAGTCGGAATCATTGCGCAAAGAGTTTAGCAAAAACATCAATGGACTAAGTGAGTTTATTACAAGTGTAAAAACCATAGAAACACTAAAAGAATTGTCGGAAGAAAGAGAGCTCAAAGTATTTAGAAAGAAAGAAGAAATATACAAAGAGGGCGGTTATCCAAGAGGTATCTTCTTTATCCACAAGGGCAAAATAAAAACCCATAAAACAGGTGAAAATGGGAAAGAACTCATTACAGGGCTCTATAAAGACGGCGATTTTTTTGGCTATGTAGCCTTGCTGGAAGATGGTAAGTATACAGATAGTGCTACCGTTTTGGAAGATGCCGAAATACACATGCTGCCCAAAGAAGATTTTTTTGACTTGGTGTACAAAAATGCCGAAGTGTCTAGAAAATTCATCAAAATGCTCAGCGATAACCTTCGTGAAAAAGAAGAGCAGTTGGTTAAATTAGCTTACAACTCGGTACGAAAAAAAGTAGCCGATGCACTCGTGTCTTTGTACGATACCTTTAAAAAAGAAGGAGACGCAATTTTTCACATCAATATATCACGAGAAGATTTGGCCAACATTGCTGGCACTGCTACCGAAAGTACTATTCGTACTTTAAGCGATTTTAAAGATGAAAAATTGGTAGATGTACATGCAGGAAAGATTACCATTTTAAACTATGATAAATTGTACCGATTGAAAAATTAGTCGGTACTTAAGCAGGATGTGGTGTGGGCTATTTTCTCCCTTTTTGCATGAAACTGTACGCTAAAATACCCATACATGATTGGGTATGTACTAGGTACTCTTAATATCAAGAGTAAATCCGATAGTAGTACCTACATCGAGTTTGCTGCGGGCGTGTATGGTTTGGTTGTGTGCTTCAATTATGTGTTTGCATATAGCCAAACCAAGACCCGTACCGCCAACATCGCGGCTACGTCCACGGTCGGTTCGGTAAAAGCGTTCAAATATGCGCGATAAATGTTCTTCCGCAATGCCAATACCGTCGTCGCCAATTTCAATTAATGCGTGGTGCTCATCGGTTTTGTACACGCTTGCAACAATGTGTCCGTTGATTTTGCCATATTTAATGGCATTTTGTACCAAATTGGTAATTACTTGTTTTATTTTTTCGGTATCGGCAAATACCATGATTGGGTTTTCGCATCCTTTTTTAAAGCTGCATTTTGTATTCGATTTTAAAGCTTTGATAGATAATTCGTCAAATACATCTTTAATGAGATCTTGAATTACAAAATGTTGTTTGTACAAAGGTTGTTCGCCGCTTTCTAGTTTGGCAATTTCGTCTAAATCTTTTACCAAGTGTACCATCCGGTGTACATTTCGGGCAGTATTTTCTAAAAATCGTTTGCTCAATTCCGGATTTTCCAAAGCACCATCTAATAAAGTGTCTACATAGCCTTGTATGGCAAATATGGGTGTTTTTATTTCGTGCGCAAGGTTTTGCAAAAACTCCTTTCTATATAATTCATTGGTTTTTAGTAATTCTATCTCTGCTTTTTTTTGTTCGGCCCATTTCTCTACATCTTCACTTACTTCGGCAATACTTTTTTTTGGGAGTATGTATTTAAAATAGGTTTCTTCTCGCTTATTGGCTTTTGTGAGGTAAATGAATTTGTAAATGATTTTTATTTTTCGATAAATAAACCATTCTAAAACAAATTGAATTAAGAAAAAGCTGCCTACAAAAATTACGCCGCTTACAATAAGGCCAAAAACCCATGTTTCGAGAAGGGCAAAGCCCATTCCGGTAAATACCGATATCAATAGGGCGGTTAGTGCCGAAAGCTGCTTGGGTGAAAGGTTTTTGGTTTTAAACATGTATTAGTAGGGTTATATAGTAGGAAGTGTGGGTATCCTAAATATACAACAACAAATTGTATGGGCTTGTTAATTATACATCAAACTTATAACCAACACCTTTAACAGTAGTAACACAATCGATGCCTAGTTTTTGGCGTATTTTACGAATGTGTACATCAATTGTTCTATCGCCTACAATCACATCGGTGCCCCAAACCTGTGTTAGTATTTCGTTGCGCAAGAAAACCCTACCCGGTCTGCTAGCTAATAAATACAGGAGTTCAAATTCTTTTTTGGCCAATATTTTTTCTTCGCCCGATACATGAACCAAAAATTGTGAAGGATCAATAGTAATATTGCCAAGTACCAACGCCTTGCCTTCTTCCTTAACTATGCGACGGAACAAGGCATTCACCCTGCTTGTAAGCACTTTAGGGCTAATAGGTTTGTTTACATAGTCATCGGCACCAATTTCCAAACCTTTAATTTGCGACGCTTCATCGCTCATTGCAGTTAGGAAAATAATGAGCGTGTGCTCAAAGCTTGTTTGGGCGCGTAGTATAGCACAAACTTCTACCCCGTTTTTGTAGGGCATCATTACATCTAGTATAATTAAGTCTGGGCTAGATTGTTTGGCTTTTTCTATGGCTTCATTGCCATTTTTGGCTGTAATTACTTCGTAGCCTTCTTTGGTAAGGTTGTAGCTGATAATTTCCAGTATATCGGGTTCGTCGTCGGCAATCAAAATTTTTTTCCCATTACTGTTCACCATAAAACATTTCGTTTACACAAATTTAACTGAGTGTTCACATTTCGACTGCAATTATCTATTATGTAATTGTTAACACTGTCAAACGACTTTTTGTAAATAGCCATATATTCCACAGCTACAAATGAAAGTAGCTATGGTTTTACTACTTACAAAGACGTTTCATATTGTTGCTACTGTATCAAGTTATTGAAATGCTCGCCAGCCTTTCTAAAGCACCAATTTTTCTTTCGATATGCTCGCCAGCCCTTCTAAAGTACCAATTTTTCTTTCGATAAGCTCGCCAGATTTTTGAAAACATTCATATTATTGGTAACATCTAGATTTGGTTCAATGGAAGTACAATGCCAATAAAATTGGGGTGCT
>JAIXOS010000120.1 GCA_027486695.1 Chitinophagaceae bacterium
CCTGGCGGCAAATGGGGTTTTTAATACCAAAAAGCAAATGGAAATCAGTACCTCTTTGTTTTTTAATAGAGCTGATCAATACCAATATGGTTTTATAGCCCCCGTTTCATTAACTAAAGCAGGTGCACAGCAATTGTTTAACAATATTGGTTTTACTACTTCGCTGAAAAACAAAATCCCTTCGGCATACGGATTATCTTATAAACCTTCTTTGGCTTTTAACTATTTTTGGGATGCCAATAAAGCAGCTGAAACAACCACTTTGCTAAGTTTACCAATTAGTAAATCCTTCGGCCAATTCGTTTCATTCAATATCCAAACCGATGTTAGCCTCTCTGCTTATAAGGACAGCATAGGCAGTATCAATAACCATTATTTATTTGTACAGCCCTCGCTTGTACTCATTCCTGGTAAATTGAGGGTGCATATTGGTGTTTCGCCTGTTTGGAGCAATGCTACTTTCCAAATATTGCCCAACATAAGTGTTCATGCCCCAATTTTCAAACAAAAGATAATTGGCATGGCCGGAATTGTGGGTACTATTGACAAAAACACCTATCAGTCTATCAGCACCGCAAATCCATTTATCCGTCAACCTAAACAATTTTTAAATACCCTTACTACCAAAGTATTTGTTGGCGCCAAAGGAAATATAACCGATAGGTTTACTTACGTAGGCAGCGCAGCCTATTTGTTCGTAAAAAATGCACTTATTTTGTATAACGATACCAATGTTTTCAAAAGTCATGCTTTTGTTGCCGATTATGAAACCAACCTCCAAGCATTTCAATTGCATGGCGAGTTGACTTATGTATTTCAAGAAAAACTGAGTATGATGGCAAGTGCTACCTACACCAATTTCACCAAACATACTACATTTCAAAAAGCATTTGGGATGATTCCACTTCAGGTTACCGGTACGATGAATTGGCTTGTTTTAAGCGATGTTCATTTAAAGGCTGACTTGTTATTTATGGATGGCAATTATTACAAAAACACTTTAGGTGAACCTCGCAAATTGAACGCTGCATTGGATGCCAACTTGGGTTTTGAATTTGCTGCTGCTCGTAAATTGGACATTTGGTTGCAGGCAAATAATATACTGAACAATACCTATCAGCGATGGAATCAGTATCAAGTACTTGGTTTTCAACTAAAAGCGGGAGTTGCTTATCATTTTTAATTTAATTAATACCGCGCCACCATTATATATTGTATAAGCACATGAAAATGACTAAGAAGGAACGTTATTTTAGCATTATACAACAAGTAGCTGCCCAATACTATCCACAAACAGCTCCTAAAGATTGGAAAAACAAAGATTTTGAGGTATTGAGCAATCAAATTTGGGAATCTACCAATACATTAATTAGTGCAGCTACCCTAAAGCGAATTTTTGGTAAGGTGTATACCCCAAACGATTATACTCCGCAGGAGGCAACTATTGATGCCTTAGCTAGGTATTGCAATTTTGTAGAACCCGAATCCCTTGAAGTGGAAGATGCAGTAGTAGCAGTTACTACAACAGCAGGGTCAAATAGAAGTTTCTTTTCTGCCAAATTTGGGTTGTATTTAGCAGTTGCATTTGTTTTTCTTTTGTCAATTGTTTTATATACCTACTTTCAGAATGGTAACAAACGTGCTATAGCTTCGTTACAATTGGTTAAAAAAGACGGCAACAATCCTGTAACTGCCCACTTTTCTGTACAAATACCCGACGGAAAGGATAGTGTTTTTTTAGATAAAGGTGATGGTATTAAATTAATTCCGATTCCGCCAAATAGCAAACAAATTTCCTGTTTTTACGAGTATCCAAATGTTTATTTTGCACATTTGCGCACACGTAAAAAAGTTTTATCCGACACACTTGTATATAAGCACTTAACAAATGGATGGGAAAGTTTGGCCTATTATTTTCACCAGGATTTGCGTGAACGCTATGTGCCTATGCCTATGAATCTATCAGTCGTAGGCGATTGTTTCCATATAAGCAAAGGATTGCTGCACACTATGGGGCTTGATACCACAAAAATCATTGTAACACGGTTGGATAATTTTAAGAATACCAATGTTTGCGGCGATGATTTTCAAATGTCAACTACACTACAAAATACGCAATATTGGCCGGGCGTTCGTTGCAATACTACAATTGTACAAGTAAAAGGAAGCAAAGGTACTATCGCTTTTAGCTTGGTAAACAATGGATGTAGTTATTGGTCTTATTACCAAATGGGGGAGATTACGGTAAGTGGTCAAAACGAGGATATTGGCTTTGTTTCCCTTCCTCTCAATAATTGGGCAAATATTCGTATTGTTAATCAACAAAAAAGGGTACAACTATTTTGTAACGGCAAATCCGTATTTAACGGTTTGTATCAGCAAACAATTGGGGAGTTGGTAGGTGTATCAATCATTTTTCATGGTTCTGGATATGTAAAAAACATTTCGTTAGTACATCCAAGTAGCCCGCAACCCATCTTTCAATTTTAATCCTTCTTGTAAGGCTTTTGTCAAGAAAACTTGCTACATTTATTAAGTACAACTGATTTTGTGCTGGTAAACAATTGCTTTTATGGCAAAAAAATATTTGATACATATCATCTTGCTTTGTAGTAGCTTATTAATGAATACGCTACTGTTTTCGCAATTGTATGACGAAAAAAAATTGTTAAATGAGTTGGATAAATATTTGCAATCGCCCGAACTCCCAAAGGACACTAATTACATAAATATTATCAATGATTTAGCGGCAGAATATCTGTATTCCAAAACTGCTCAAACTTATACCTACGCATCTGAGGCTATTCAATTATCAACAAAATTTTCCTACCCAAAAGGTGAAACAATCGCCACCCGTGTTTTGGGCACCTATTACATACTAAAAGGAAATTTCACGCTTGCAGAAAGCCAGCTTCAAAAAGCATTATCAATGGCGCTTAAGTATGGCTTAAAGCAAGTAGAACAAAAAATATACAATAATCTAGGGGTATTATACTCTTATACCGGTGATTACGACAGTGCATTAAAAAATTATTTTAAGTCACTACAGTTTTCTATTTCTGCTCATGACAGTATTAATATGGCTCTTTCGTATGGAAATATAGCTTATTTCTATAATGAACGTGGGCACTATTATAAAGCCCTTGATTTCTTATTCAAAGAACAAACCATCAGAAGGGCTATTCAGCAGGATAACGAAGCCGTTTTGTACAATACTATTGGGCTTGTGTATAAGAATATCAAGAAATACGACTCTGCGCTTTATTACCTTAATTATGCCTTGATTTTGGCAAAAAGCAATGAGGATAAGTATGTTGAATCTGCTATTTTAGTTGATGAAGGTGGCACCTATTTGGCTTTAAATGAATTATCGAAAGCCAATACCTGCTTTTTAAAAGCACTTTCATTGCAAAAAAGCATTGACGATGAGTGGGGAATGATGGGATCCTATGCAGGTTTATGTGCTATGGCCAATTTAACAAAGCATCAGTTAGAAGCCATCAAGTGGGCTAAATTGGGTTATGCATTAGCCCATAAAACCAATTCTAAGCAAAAAATTGTTGATTTTTCCGGTATTCTGTACCGCAATTTCGAAGCACAAAAGCGCATGTCAGAAGCATTTCAATATCTGAAAATTCATAAACTATATGCAGATAGCCTTTTTAACGATGCTAAGAGTAAAGAAATTGGTAGGTTAGAAGCAGCACATGCTTATGATGAAAAAGAGAATGAACGTATTAAACTGCAAAAAGCTAATGAACAAGTTGCACACCAACAAGAACTAAAGTTGTTGCGAAATATCAATATATTAATCGTTTTAGCAATTGCATTTGCATTTCTCGCCGTCTTGTTTTTTATTAAGCGGCAACAGAAAATAATTGCTAACAGGGTGTTGTTACAAAAAAATACCGAAATAGCTGCTCAAAATAAAATATTGGAACATCAAAACCTGCTGATAAAGCAACAAGCGCAACAATTGCAGCAGAATGACGCATTTAAGAATAAATTATTCTCCATTATCTCGCATGATTTGAGGGCGCCTTTGGCTTCTTTATCTACTGCTGTGGATTTGTATAACCAAGGATTGTTAAATGAAGAGGAGTCCAAACTTGTGTTCGCTGCGCTCAATACCGATTTAGGATATACCAACGACTTGTTAAATAACTTGCTTCATTGGGGTAAAAATCAAATGAATGGCCTTGTATTTAAAAAGGATGCAGTAGATATAAAAAAAATAATTAAAGACAATGTTAATTTAATTGCAAGTAGGGCGCTCAATAAACAAATTTCTTTTGAACTTAACTTAGCTTCAGAAGCCTTGATTGCATACGTAGATTCCAATACCATTAGTATAGTGGTGCGGAATATTTTATCTAATGCCTTGAAGTTTTGTAAACCCAACGGTATTATACAGATTTCGGCCACCTACATACAAAATATGGTTTCGGTGAGTATTCAAGACAATGGCATTGGCATTGCCCCCGAAAATTTAGGTAAGCTATTCGGTATGTCTAATTTTACCACACAAGGTACACAAGGCGAAAAGGGAACAGGACTAGGGCTGATTTTGTGTAAAGAATTTGTAGAAAAGAATGAGGGTACTATTCACGTTTCATCAACGTTAGGTAGTGGTACCCTCATTGTTTTTACTGTCCCGGCAGTTTAAAATAGGTTCTAATTGAATGGAAATCTGCTTTTTTGTGTTTTTTATGGCTAATAAAGTTCTATTAAGCTACATAAGCAAGTGTTACTCACCTAACTATTGGATAGTAATAGGTTTATTACTTACTTTTTGTGTTTCCTTTTTGGGTAGTTGTATCAAAAGCAAGCCATTTTCGTAGCGAGCACCTATGTTGTCGGTGTCTATTTTGTCGTCTAGGGTAAAACTTCTTTTGAATGCCTGTGTGCCAAATTCCTTTCTTATGTACTTTGGAACAGTGCTTTGGGCTTCAGTTGACTGATTTTTTGGGGCATATGCTACCAACAAAATGCCGTTGTTTACTTCCAAACTAAAATCTTCTTTCTGTCTGCCAGGCGCATTGATGATGAGTTCGTAACTATGCTCGTGTTCTAGGATATTCGCAGGAACATAGTTGTTCAAATGTGCTTCTCTGAACTTTAAAGGAGCTTGATTGAATAATTCGTCAATCAAAAAATTCAAATGGTTGTTTTTTACGAGTGTCATAACGTTTTTTTTATTGTTTTAAAGGATTTATTTACTGCAATAAATCTATCAAATGGCATTCCATTCGACTGAATTATCATCTTTAATGACATTGTGTCGTTTTTATTTCTCAACATGAGACAAAATGTCATTTTCGATAGGCGCAAAAAGCCTAATTGTCACTTCGCTATTGCAGTCTTGGCCAACAAATTGTATTATTTTTGTGTTTTATTGAAGTTTTTAAATTCTTATGTTATGTATCCAGCTGAGATAGTTTTACCAATGAAAGCCGAACTTACCGATAATGGCTTTGAAGAAATGTTAACCCCCGCACAGGTAGATGCTACCTTGCAACAGTCAGGAACTACTTTGGTAGTGCTTAATTCTGTTTGCGGTTGTGCTGCCGGCACTTGCAGACCCGGTGTAGTAATGGCGGTGAACAATGCCCAAAATCGCCCTGATCGTTTAGCCACGAGTTTTGCAGGTTTTGATGTAGACGCTGTTAAAAAAGTGCGTGAACATTTATTGCCTTATCCGCCCTCTTCGCCCGCTATTGCTTTGTTCAAAGATGGTGAATTGGTGAGCATGGTTGAACGTCACCAAATTGAAGGACGTCCGGCACAAGTTATTGCGCAGCATTTGATTGCTGAATTCAATAGGTATTGCAACTAAAAAAAGAATTCAAAGGCCTACTTTTCAAAAAGTAGGCCTTTTTAATAAGTATCTATAAGATTGCTTTTTTTGTTGATGAGCCAGGGGCTAGCACTACTATTGTACTACATGGGCGTTGGCACCATTCAACTTCGGCAACTATTTTGGGCTTTTCCTTCTTTCAATTTTGTTACTAAAGCCTTTTCTTCAACCTTCGTTTACCAACTTCTGTTCCCGTAAATTCTTGATGAATACCACTTACAGTTGTTTGGCAACAGTTGTACGCTAATTTGTGCTGTTAATTAATTAACATTGCATCTTTATTTAACTGTACGGTTTATGTATCCAAATTTGTATTATTTTGTTCAAGATGTTTTTGGATTATCTATCAATGGACTCAAACTAGTAAACACATTTGGTTTTTTTGTTGCTTTGTGTTTTATTGGTGCCGCTTGGGTGGTTAGCAACGAATTAAAGCGCAAACAAAATCAAGGGCTTATATCGTATCAAGATAGCAAGATTGTGGTGGGTGCTCCTGCTTCCTTTACCGATTTGTTGAGCAATTTTGTATTAGGATTTATTTTTGGCTATAAAATTATTGGTGCTTTTGTGTTGCCCGATGCCCTTTCTAACCCTCAATCATTTATTTTATCTTTAAACGGTCATTTCCCCGCAGGCATATTTATTGGCGGTGTATTTGCGTTTATTAAATGGTATGAAAAAAACAAACAAAAATTAGCCAAACCCGAAACAAGAACTATTCGCATTTGGCCGCACGATAAAGTAGGCGATTTGGTAATCATTGCTGCTATATTTGGCTTTGCAGGTGCCAAGGTGTTTCACAATTTGGAAAATTGGAATGAGTTTGTAAAAAACCCTTTAGATGCACTTATTTCGTTTAGTGGACTAACTTTTTATGGAGGTTTAATCTGTGCCGCATTGGCAATCATCTTTTTTGCAAAGAAAAACGCAATACCCGTAATCCATTTAGCTGACGCTTTTGCTCCTGCACTCATGCTCGGATATGCAATTGGTAGAATTGGATGTCAGGTATCCGGTGATGGGGATTGGGGCATTGTTAATAGCGCGTTTGTTTGCGATGCTTCCGGTCAAGTAATTGCGGCTAATGCCCAACAATTTACAAATGCTTTGCATTTGCATCATGGTTTTTATGTGCAGCAATTTGGTAGTTTAACTGCCGTAAAACATGTGTCATTACCGGCGTTTGCACATTTGCCCAATTGGCTTTTTGCGTACAATTACCCACACAATGTTATTGGTGAAGGTATTGCATTTACCAATTGCTCTTCTCAACCATATTGCGCATACTTGCCACTGCCCGTTTTTCCGACTCCATTTTACGAAACCATCATGTGTTTGGTATTGTTTGGCGTTTTATGGTTTATTAGAAAAAGAATACAAACGCCAGGCCTTTTAGTTGCTATCTATTTGATTTTTAATGGCGTTGAACGCTTCTTAATAGAGCAAATAAGAGTAAATACCAAATATGAAGGGCTACCTTTTCAGCCAACACAGGCCGAATTGATAGCACTATTGTTAATTTTATCCGGTTTAGCAACACTTGTACTTGTGCGCAAAACAAAACCTGCAAACGCATAGTAGATTGTTGTTTTGTAATTTGATTCAATTTAAAGATTTTCACTTGTTGCGTAAAATAGGCAACTTTAAAAAATAGTATTTCATGCTGATTGGTTTACAAAATGTCACTTTTGAGTTTGGTTCTCGGGTTATAGTTGAAGATGCTACATGGCACATCAATCCGGGGGAGCGTATCGGATTGGTAGGTTACAATGGAACCGGAAAATCTACGCTGCTTAAAGTGTTAGTAGGGGAGTACACACCCTCCGTTGGTACCGTAGAAAAAGGTAAAGGCACCACTATTGGTTATTTGCACCAAGATTTGCTCAGTTTTGATACGAATGATACAATTGTAGAAGTAGCTATGGGCGCTTTTGAAAGGGTGAGAGAATTGGAACAAGAAATAGAATTGTTGGGTAAACAATTGGAAAATGATAGTGAAAATGAAAAATTATTAATTGATTACACCGACAAGTTGCATGAAATGGACGTGTTGGATGGTTACAATATTCAATACAAAACAGAAGAAGTGCTTCATGGATTGGGATTTTCGAACGACGATATACATAAGCCATACAAAGAATTTAGCGGAGGATGGCGAATGCGCGTGTTGCTGACCAAAATGATTTTGCAAGCGCCTGATGTTTTATTACTCGATGAACCTACCAACCACCTTGATTTACCTAGTATTGAATGGTTAGAAAAATATTTGCTAACCTATAAAGGCAGTGTGGTAATTGTAAGCCACGATAAGTTTTTCCAAAATAGAATGGTAAATAAAATCGTGGAAATTTACCAACAGCAATTGCATATTTATAGTGGTAATTATGAATATTATGAGGTAGAAAAAGAACAACGCGTTGAAATTCAGCAACGTGCTTTTGAAAATCAACAAGAATATATTAGGCAACAAGAACGTTTTATTGAACGTCTTAAAGCAAAAGCGAGTAAAGCAGCTCAGGCACAAAGCATCGTAAAACGATTAGATAGACTAGAACGTATTGAGGATGTACAAATAGAACGACCAAATATCAGAATCAATTTTCAGGTAGATAAACAACCCGGAAAAGTGATTGTGACAGTAAAAGAACTCACAAAAAAATTTGGCACCAAAACAATTGTTGAAAATGCGGTAGCAGAAATTGAACGTGGCGACAAAATTGCCCTTATTGGTGCTAACGGAAAAGGTAAAAGTACCGTGCTTCGGATTTTGGCGGGTGTAGAAACCTATGAGGGTGAACGTGTATGGGGACATAATGTTGATGCGAGTTTTTATGCACAACATCAACTTGAGGCATTAACCCTAAGCAACACACTACTAGATGAAATGAAGGAATGCCGAAGTGGCAAAACCGAACTGGAATTACGTAGTTTGCTTGGTGGATTTTTGTTTGGAGGCGATGACGTTGATAAAAAAATCAAAGTATTAAGTGGAGGTGAAAAAGCGAGGGTAGCATTGGCGAAAGTAATTGCTAGTAAAAGTAATTTTTTATTACTCGATGAACCTACTAACCACTTAGATATGCACAGCGTAGAATTATTGGCAGATGCATTGAGTAAATATGGCGGTAGCTACATTTTGGTAAGTCATGATCGTTACTTTATATCCAAGGCAGCTAATAAAATTTGGGAAATTGTTGATAACGAAATCAAAGAATTTAAAGGTGGTTACACAGAATACTTAGCATTTAAGGAACGTTTGGCTAAGCAAGAGGCTGGAAATAAAGGTGGTAAAACTAAGGTAGATAATTCACCAGTTGCGCCTCCAAATACAAAAACAACGATAAACACAACCGTCAATAAGGATACCAAAAATAATAGCTATTCAAACAATAATAACGTAAAGTTTGAGCTAATTAAACTACAAAAACAGTTAGCTAAATTAGAAGACGAAATGGCTAAGTTGAATCAGGATAAACACCGTATAGAAGCAGAAATGGGTAAGCCTGATGTGTATAAAGACAAGTCAAAGTTACATTTACTGGAATCTGAATATGTAGAGGTAAAACGTAGAATTGATACTGCAACAAAACCTTATGAAGAGGTTTTTGAAAAAATCATGGCACTAGAAGCGGAACTTGACGGCGCATCCTAGCTTTTGAAAATCTATTTTACAGCTTAGTAGATTACCTTTTGTCTTCGTTTACATGCTTCCGCAAATGAAGACAAAAAGGTATATTCAACAATGAGAACACTATAAATGATATTCGTTTCCTAACATGTAAAAATGGGCGGAAAGAATACAATTACACAATTGCTATTGAGCGATAAAACACTATATAAATTAGTCGCTCGAAATTACTTTTAGTAGATGTTTTATTTTATTTGCTTTATGCGTTAAATCTTGATAATCATTGCTCATGATGGTTACATGTCCCATTTTTCTGCCCGGTTTGGTATGGTTTTTACCATACAAATGAACGAATACATTGGGCATTTGCATAACAGCAGATAAATTTTCGTAAAGCACTTTACCTGAATAACCTTCTGCCCCAACCAAATTAACGATTGCCGACGGTAGAATAGCATCTGTATTTCCCAACGGAAAATCAAGTAAAATACGCCAAAGCATATCGTATTGGCTACAAAAATTTGCTTCTATGGTGTGGTGACCGCTATTGTGAACGCGTGGGGCTGTTTCATTTACAAAAACATTATCATTATTGTCAATAAATAACTCAACGGCAAACAATCCGGGGCTCTTTAAATTTTTCAAAACCTTCAAGGCAATAGCTTCGGCCTTCCAAAGTACTTTTTCGGGTAATATTGCGGGGCTCAGTTGATAATCAAGTAGGTTCAAAATAGGGTCGGCCACCATTTCTGCAGGCGGAAAAATGGCCGTTTCTCCTCGACTGTTCATGGCTACAATAACAGCGATTTCTTTTTTTAATGCTACCTTTTTTTCTAATACAGATGGTTCATCAAACCCTGTAGAAATGTCACTTGCTTCGTTAAGTATTTGTACACCTTTGCCATCATAACCTCCTTCGCCTAATTTGTGCACAGCGGGTAAAAAATCAACATGCAATGCCAATTCCGCTTGGCTATTTGTGACAAGGTAGTCGGGAGTTGGAATTTCGTGACTCCGATAAAAATCTTTTTGCACTATTTTATTTTTAATCAAGCGAATAGCTGCGGGAGTAGGGTATACTTTTACGCCCTCTTTTTCCAATTGCGCTAAAGCATCCACATTTACCGCTTCAATTTCGATAGTAATGGCATCAAGTTTTTTGCCAAATGCATATACATCGTCGTAGTTTCTTATATCACCTTGAATAAAATGATGACACAAATGTGCTGCAGGACAGTCGTGAGAACTTTCCAAAACATAGGTTTCTACAACATAATTGGCCGAAGCTTGTAGCATCATGCGTCCCAATTGGCCGCCTCCTAATATTCCAACTTTCATAAATATTAATAATTGTGGCGAAGATAAGTTGCAGAATAGCAACAAATGCTAAATTTGTTGCTATGAAATACGGTTTTCTAAGTTTTTTTTGTTTTTACATGGTATCAGTATTGGCTCAACCAACGTTTTTTGATATTCAACGTAGCTTTCCTCGCGTAGCGCAAGCTTCCAAAACCAAATTAGATACGCTCAAAAAGCAAGTAGAACAAGTAGGTTTGGTATGGCCTATTGCTCAAATATACATTCGTAGTTTCAAATATGATAGTCAGTTAGAAGTATGGGGTCGCAACAATAGTAAGGAATTGTTTAAACTAGTTAAAACCTATAAAATATGTGCACTAAGTGGCGCATTAGGTCCTAAACGCATAGAGGGTGACTATCAAGTGCCGGAGGGGTTTTATGAAATAGATGCATTTAAACCTAGAAGTAACTATCATTTATCGTTAGGTATTAACTATCCCAACAATTCAGATATGCTACTCAGCGATTCAGTCAA
>JAIXOS010000054.1 GCA_027486695.1 Chitinophagaceae bacterium
AAATGTTAAACCATTGATTTCTTTATCGGTTTCAAAAATATAACCACCAAACTCAATGCGTACATATTTCATTGTACCAGAGTTGTCGTCATCGTTAGGAGTAGCACCTCCACCATATTCAGTATTTACAGATACAGCTAAACCTTCAATGTTAGCAGTACCGCTTGCTGAGTTGATAGCGGCTCTACCCAATAAAATGATACCACCCCAGTTACCCTCGGCACGCTCGCCAACGGCTTTGCTAGAAGTAAATACAATTGGTTCAGCAGCAGTACCAACAGCATTGATTTTTGAACCTTTGGTAATAATTAAAGAAGAGTTAGCTACTGAAGCATTACCACGAATAACGGTACCGGCTTCAATTGTTAGTGTAGCACCATTTTTAACATACACTGGGCCAGACAATAAATAAACATTGTTTTTAGTCCAAGTAGTGTTGGTAGTTATTTCGCCACTTACAGTTGTAGTAGTTGCAGGGTAAATGGTGTTTTTAGGATCCCAGTTAGCCCAACCATCAGTCCAAGCAACAGCAGGAGCTGGAGCAAAAGCACCACGGTAAGTAACTTGTTTGATAAAGTTAGCAGCAGTAACTACTATTAAACGACCGGTAAAAGCAGCATCGGTAAAGTCTACATTTTGTAAAGCTTTAGAACCCGCTTTTGGACGGTAGTCAGGAGAAGTATAATCGAATGGTGTTTCTAAAACATCGGTAGTTGAAACAACTGAATCGTTTTTGAAAATGCTTGCAGAAAATATAGAGTCTTTTAAAGTACTAGGTGTACTGCTTTCTACCAATACTGCGTTACCAGAAAACAAGTTGTTTTTAAATTTGGTAGCACCGCTAGCCAAATTGGCACGCACGGCTGTACCATCCATGAATACACCAATAGGGAACTCAGTAAATATACTGTTAAACACTTTTAAGTTAGAGTTTCTACGAATACGAACAGCACGTTTAAAATCGCCAATAGAACTGCTCAAGTTGCCTCTGTAAGGACCAACAACTGTAATATTGCTGAATACAGCACTTGTTTTAGGGCTGTTGTTAGAACCTGTTGCATCGTTGTCAGACTCAAAACCTTCTGAAGTAGAACCGGCACTTAAGTCAGACAATTGTGGATCGCGAACAGCTAAACCAAATTGTACTGAACCAGAAAAACCGAAATCGGTATCAAAATCGTCGTCTACACCACGGTAAGCAACTAAGTGAGCACAGTTTACGGTACCACCAAACCACTCAAATGAGTCGTCGTTGGTATAAGAACACTGTACAAAAGATACAGAAGTATTGCGACCAACACCACCAAAAGTAAGTCCGTTGATTTCTTTGTCGGTTTCAAAAATGTAACCACCAAATTCAATACGTACATACTTTAAGTTACCTGAGTTGTCGTCATCATCCGTTCCACCATATTCAGTGTCGGTTGATACGGCCAAACCTTCAATATTAGCAAAACCTGCAGCGGTATTAACTTTGGCTTTACCCAACAAAATGATACCACCCCAGTTACCTTCGGCACGTTCGCCAACCGGTTTGCTAGAGGTAAATACAATAGGGCTAGCAGCAGTACCAATAGCACTGATTTTTGCACCTTTGGTAATAATCAAAGAAGAGTTAGCTACTGAGGCATCGCCCAAAATAACCGTTCCGGCTTGGATGGTTAAAGTAGCTCCGTTTTTTACGTACACCGGACCTGATAACAAATAAACATTGTTGCTTGTCCAGGTAGTGTTGCTTGTAATTGTACCGCTAACAGTTACATTGGCTGTTGGATACACGGTGTTTTTAGGATCCCAGTTTGTCCAGCCATCTGTCCACGGCGTGGTGGGCGCAGGGGCAAAAGCACCCCTGTAAGTAACCTCCTTAATGAAGGCGGTTTGTGCTTTTGTGGCTTGCAAAGCCAAGCACAGAGAGAGGATTGAGAATAATTTTTTCATAAATAAGCGCTTTTTTAGTGGCGCGGTGCAAAGGTTGCAAGTCAATGTTTCCTTAATAACAACGACTGGTTAAGATAGTATTAAGCAATTGTTAAGGCGGATTTTTAGTCTTGAGTGAATGTTTTTTTTCTTATACAGGAATGAATTATGTGCGTATTTTATAAAAAAATCGTGATCACTATTAAACTATAGGTTAGGTATCTTAACTATAAATGCTATTGCAAAGGAGGCATACATCATTACAAAAAATAGTTAGCATTTGTATAACACCGATAGTATTGCCATTAGACGTATTAGTGAATGTGTTTGCAAAAAAAAGCGGCTATCTTTTGCAAGTAGCCGCTTGGGGTGCATCATAGAATAGGTGTCATTAAAACCAAAGCGTATTGAAAATACTAGTATTTGTAAGTAAAAGAAAAAGAGATGGTGCGTCCAAAGTTGGTAATAGAATTGATGTCGTCGGAATTTTTATCAAATTTCTGGTTGTTATTAATATCCCAGAAAAAGTATAGTTTCTGTGCCAATACATCTTTCACATTTAACTTTAATTCAATGTTCTTTTTGGTAATGTTTTTGGCTATTTGAAAGTCAATAACTGTACGGCCATATTCCCATCTATCGCCTTCAATTTCGCTACCGGCAATAAAAATCCGCTGTCCAAACCGATTGCCAACTAACGAAGCCGACCATCCTTTGTCATCGTTTTGATAGGTAAATCCGGCATTGAACAAATAAGGCGATTGTCCTTGCATGGTTCTTTTGGATTTAATACGGGCAATACTGCCATCGTTTACACGCACTTCCGATTTTATGAGGGCAACGTTGCTAAAAAAGGTAATATCGTTTAAAATGCTTTGGTTAGAAGTATTAAACAATCCGCCTAGTAAAGTGCGTACCTCTAATTCGGCACCATAGCAATAGGCCGATAATCCATTTTTGTAATAAGCCTCATTGCGTGTGTTTTCTACCGCCACCAATTCTATCGGATTTTGAAAAGTTTTGTAAAAGCCCGAAACAGAAAATAGCTGTGCTTTTCCAGGAAATATTTCGTACCGAATATCAAAGTTTTGAATGGAGGCCCTTTTTAAAGTATCGTTACCGGTAGTTTTAATTTTGGTAGCAAAATCGTAAAACCCGGAAGAAGCCAATTCTCTAAATTCAGGTCTGTTGAGGGTGGTTGCATACGATAAGCGCAAATTTTGCTTCGGTGAAAGAGACACTACCAAGTTTGCCGAAGGCAGTACATCGGCCTTGCTGTTATTTACGTTGGCAGGTTCGCCTTCGGGTTTTTTGGCATCTACTTTTTGCACATAATTTTCGGCACGTACACCGTAAATAAGTCGGATATATTTTCCCCAACGTTGGTCAAGCATAGCGTAAGCAGCAGCCAAGGTAGCTTGTGCCGTATACGGGTAAGATTGGTCGGCGGCTTCGTTAATGTTAAGGCCCGATTTGCCATTTTTTAAGATGCCTATATTGGAAGGGTCAAACAATTTTTCTGCCGGCAGATTGCGTAAGTTCTCATCAAATGCGGGTCCGGTATTTTTGGCAAAGCCCATTAAGCGGGCATTGTATTTTCGGGCACGGTATTGTAAAAACGCGCCCCATTTTACCTGATTTTGGTTGTTACCCAATTTAAATGGCTTGGTAAAATCGCCTTTTGCATTCCAAATGTTCTCTCTGTTTTTAGCAAAAAACAACAAACCCCCATCGTTAAAAGTAACCTGACTACCTACAATAACGGCTTTAAATTGGTCGTAACCGCCATTGCCGCTACTATCGTACACTATTTTACGTAACGAAGGAATATCGCGCTGAACGTTAGAGAAGGATGCTACCCAACTGCCCCTGATTTTTGAGGTAGGAAAAAAATGTTCACCGGAAAGTTGGGTAGAAAACAATTTGTTGCTCGTAAACCAGTAGGTATAGTTTTGAACAAATCGGTTGGGGTCATCGGTATTATCGTCTTGCCCGTAGCGGTCAATAATGCGGTCGTCGGAGTTAATGCTGTAAATGGTTTTTAAGCTGTAACTATTGTTGGTATTGGCTTTTACCGATACATTGGCCAATAAGCCCAAAAGGGTTTGTTTGGTATACACATCGTCCTTGGTATACAAATTCAAGGTGTCGTCACCATCGTCTTTGGCAGGGTCAAAATCAAAACGCTGTCCTTTTGTTCTATTGTAGGTTTTGGTGTAGGTAGCAGATAGCAGTAAGCCAATAAAATCTTTCCCTTTTTTTTGATATACATGTCCAAGGCTGTATTGCAAATTGAGGTTAGGCATGGCATTGGCTTGATACAGTTTCCAACGATTAGGTATTTTTTTGGCGTACGAAGCTCGTTCGGCGGCAGTAGCACCGCTACTAATTTTGTCGGGGAAATTGTTGGGAAGCGCCCTTGTTCCATCATCGGCACCAATAAAGTCCCATTTGCCTCCTTCGTAGTATTTGCGATTTTGTAAGGTAGCAAAGGTATTAAAACCGGTTCCTATTGAAAATGTTTCAAAATTTTGTGAAGGGATGCCCTTGGTATTTACCTCAATTAAGCCTCCGGCAAATTCGCCCGGTTTATCGGGAGTGGCTGTTTTGTAAATAATTAAATTATCGAGCATGTTAGCCGGAAAAATATCAAATGCAAAAGCTTTTCTATCGCTCTCGGAACTTGGTAGGGTAGCACCATTTAAAAAAGCGGCATTGTATCTGTCGTTCAATCCGCGTATAATGACAAACTTATCTTCTTGAATACTTGCCCCACTAATGCGTTTTAATACATCACTAGTATTTCGGTCGGGCGTACGTTTGATGGATTCTGCCGATATACCATCGCTCACACTTGCACTATTTTTTTGAGCAATAATCAGCGAGGCTATTGATTCTTTGGGTTTGGCATTGCGAGCACTTGAGGTAACTACTACCTCTTTTAGCTTTCCCTTTATTTCGTCCATCACAAAGTCTACATTCACCGCTTCACCGGGTTTTACGGTGATGCCGCCAATTACTTTATCGGCGTACGATGTATAACTACATTTTATAACAAATACACCGGCATATAAACCAGAAAAGGTGTATGCTCCATTATAATCGGTGGCGGTGGAACGTTTTTTGCCGTCTAATACAATAGTGGCACCATGTAAGGGTTCGTTTTTACTGTTTACAACTTTCCCGTAAATTTTGCTGTTTTGTGCGTGTAATACACAAGGGCCAAATAAAAATACTCCAACAATTGTACGAAACCAATTCATGCGCAGTTTTGTTTATTCTGCAAACCAACAGTAACAGCGCAACAAAACGTGCAAGAAAAGGTTACCCTTGTATTATATAATTGTTAACCGCTAGTTGTAAGAATCACAACTAGATTAAAATGGCATTGACTTAAAATTGGCAAATGATATTATACCTCCAAAACAGCCAATTCAAATGGTTGTTTAGCCAAAATCTATTTCGGTATTATCGCCAATGTTCAAACTGCGACTTAATCCTTTTACATTAGCATCGCTTCCAATGAGCGAATTGTGTACCACTACTTCGTAAAGGGTGGTAAACGAACCAATAATACTATCGCGAACTATAGAGTGTTCTATAGTGGTATTGGCACCAATAGCTACGTGCGGCCCAATAATGGAATTGGTAATTTTGCAACCTTCGGCAATGCTTACCGGAGGTATAATGATACAATCTTTGTAAGGATGTCCGGTTTCGGGTGTGTTTCCTCCCGATTTTTTGAGCAATGTGGCATTACTCTCTAGTAGGGTATCTTTTTTCCCACAATCAAACCAATTTTTTACCCTGAAGGATTCAATTTTTGCTCCTTTTTCCACCATCGATTGGAGGGCGTCTGTCAAATTAAAATCGCTGTTGAGTTGGTTGGGTTTTTTTGCAGCAATTTCTTGCAAACATTCATACAACAAGCGAGTATCTTTTATTTTGTACAAACCAACCAATGCTAAATTGCTTTTAGGTATAGCCGGTTTTTCTACCACTTGTTCTATAAAATTGTCTTCGTCTAGGCTCGCTACTCCAAAGTTGCGAGGGTCGTCTACTTTTTTTACACCAATCGCATTATATTGACTTTGCAGTACTTCTTTTACATCGTATTCGCAAATAGTATCGCCTAATGAAATGAAAATTTCGTCTTTACCAACAATGCTTTTGGTAAGGTCAATAGCATGTCCGGTACCATGTCGCTCGTTTTGAAAAACAAAATGCGTAGTTAAGTAAGGGTATGTTTGTTTTACGTATTCCTGAATTTTATCGCCTAAATAACCTACAATAAATACAAATTCATTGATGCCTGCTTCGTGCAATTGGTCTACAATAAAACTCAAAATTGTTTTGCCCGCAATTGGTATAAGTGCTTTGGGCTGTGTATATGTGTGTGGGCGTAGCTTTGTGCCGGCACCCGCAACAGGTATGATTGCTTTCATGAAAGGGGTATTTGTTTTTTGAACAAGGCACTTTTTGATTTATATAAATTGGCTGTTTTAATTCCCCAAAACCAAAAAAGCGATTGTTCAATGTGTGAAAGTAGTAAAATTACTGCTTACTTAGGGGGGCGATGGTATACATTTTAATGGGTTTATAACTTATTCTTTTCAACTGCCACCAATGAAAGGGGCTATTTAATGAAACATGGTGATGCCCTATTCTAACATGCTAACTAGTGTAAAAGTTGTATATTAGATGTATTTATTTGCCCTATTCAACATAAATGAGCGATTGCAAAAAAGCCTTTGCGCTTAGCAAAAAGCGGCTCAAATTTGATTGCAGCGATGTTGCTTAATCACCTATTGGTAATTGCTCCCATTGCATCTAATTGTGTTTACTATGAATAAAAAAGTACTCAGCTTTGGCGAATTGTTGCTCAGAATTTCGCCGGCTGCCAATTACGAAACTGCTGAAAAACAACCCATGACTTTGTATATTGGCGGTGCCGAAGCCAATGTGGCTACTGCTTTGGCAGGATGGAAAGTGCCGGTGAAATACTGTACTGTATTGCCCGATAATTTTATGAGCAAGCATGTAATTGATTACTTAGAGTACAAGGGCATTTATACTTCATCGGTTTTGTTTGGGGGTAATCGAATAGGGGTTTATTACTTGGAGCGTGGTGCCGATCTTAAAGGCAGTATGGTGTACGATAGAGAATATTCTTCCTTTTCGCAAATAAAGCCGGGTACTATTGATTGGGATAAGGTTTTTAGGGGTGTTTCTTGGTTCAATTTTTCGGCCATTAGTCCTGCCCTCAATGCCAATGTTGCCAATGTGTGCTTAGAAGCGGTTGAAGCGGCAGCAGCAAAAGGCATCACTATTTCGCTCGACCTAAATTATAGGGCACGGTTGTGGCAGTATGGACTTTCGCCCGTTGAGGTAATAACTCCAATGGCCAAGCATTGCGATGTACTAATGGGTAATGTTTGGAGTGCAAACAGTCTTTTGGGTATACCGGTTAACGAGAACATCCATCAATACAAAAGCAAAGATGCTTATATAGAACAAGCACTTCTTACATCTAAGGCCATTATGGAGCAGTTTCCAAAATGCAAAACAGTGGCCAACACTTTTCGCTTTGATGGCAATGCCAACCAAATACGTTATTACACCACTTTATATACCAACCAACAACTGTTACAATCGCCCGAGTTTACATGCGAAGGCGTGGTAGATAGGTCGGGAAGTGGCGATTGCTTTATGGCCGGACTTATTTATGGATTGTACAACGAGTTACCTGCACAAGAAGTACTCAACTATGCTACTGCTGCTGCTTTTGGCAAATTGCAAGAACAAGGCGATACCACCGAGCAAGATGTTTTTACAGTTTCTAAACACAAAAACGGCAACTAGCCAATCGTAATCAATGGGGTAGTTAGGAGAAAATGCGGCCATTTTGCCTTTACAATTATACGTGTTGGTCTTTGCAACCCGGAACAAGTTGATGAAAAAGAGGGATATAAGGATGTCTTTTTCTAAAAAGAGCCATGCTAAAATGTAAAATGTACAAAAACATTCCTATTTTCAAAACATTAAAATGGGTATTAGTATATAGCTTTGCTTACATTTTTTATTCAATCAAAAAACAAATATTTATGTCATTTACTCTGCCTGCACTACCGTATGCACACGAAGCGTTAGAACCTTATATTGATGTAGCTACCATGCAAATTCACCATGGTAAGCACCACCAAGCCTATGTAGATAATTTAAATAAAGCCATTGCCGGAACAGAACACGAAGGAAAAACCATAGAAGAATTGGTAAAACATGCCGGTTCTATTTCGCCTGCTGTTCGTAATAACGGTGGTGGTCATTGGAACCACACTTTTTTTTGGGAAAGTTTAGCCCCTAATGCCGGTGGAGTACCAACAGGTGCTTTGGCCGACGCTATTACAGCTGCATTTGGCAGTTTTGATGCCTTTAAAGAAAAATTTGCTGCTGCCGGTGCTACCCGTTTTGGTAGCGGTTGGGCATGGTTGATTGTAAAAGAAGGCAAATTAGAAGTTTCTTCTACTCCTAACCAAGACAACCCTTTAATGGAAGTTGCTGACGTTAAAGGTACCCCTATTTTAGGTGTAGATGTTTGGGAACATGCCTATTATTTGAAATATCAAAATCGTCGTCCCGAATACCTAGGTGCTATTTGGAACGTAATCAATTGGAGCAAAGTGGCTGAGCGTTTTGCTCAAGCTATTTAATGCTATTCATCAGTTTTTGCATTAGCAACTGTTGTTACTTTAGCAGCCGATACTCAAACTAGTATCGGCTTTTTTTATTTAAATCACGTATTATGAAACTATTGCTTGCCATTGGTACTTGCAGCCTCTTATTGGCATGTAGTACCAAAACGTCTAAAAAAATTATTGTTTACGCCAAAGGTGCTGCCACCGTAAACGATAAAACGCAAACCATTGATACCAAAGATGGCGCCGGCCAAGATGAAAAAATACTCACTTACAGCCAATCAGAAGCCATCACACTGCACTTAAACACCCCGCAAGGCAGTAACGATGTGGCTATTGCACAAGATGGTTTGTATATTTTGAATGCCAAAAAAGATACCCTCGTAGGTGGTTTTGTACATTATGTAGATCCAAATATTAAGAAAAACGTCACTACGCAAGATGAACTGAAAACCAACATTGATTCGTTAGAAATGCTGGTAGTGGGCAAAAATGTATCGGAACAAAATAAAAGCTATCTGATTTTACCGCATACAGCAGTAAAGATTTCGGACAATTTAGCGGCAGAGGTGGTGGGGCCTTTTCATAAAATGACAAGTTTGGAAAAAGTAGATGGCAAAATACCAGACGTGTATAAATTTTACACATTAAAAGAAATGCGCGAAACCATTAATAAACTTAAGCTATTAACAGTAGCCGAAAAGCGATAATTGGCCATGCAAAAGCCCTCTTTTTGCCAAGGTAAGGCAACTTTAAGTAAGTGGGTGGTGGCCACTGCCTCCCCAAGGGTGGCAACTGCTAATGCGTTTAATGGCTAACCAGCCCCCTTTGCGTAGCCCATATTTTTGAATGGCTTGTTGTGCATAAACTGAACAAGTGGGTGTGTATCTGCATTTATTTGCACCCAATAAGGGCGATAGGCCATACTGATAAACCTTAATGCCTGCCAATAATACTTGCTTAATCAATTGGCGTAGCAGGTGTTTCATGTACAATGCTTGTGAGTTTTTGAATGACCAATTCCATTTTTTGCAGAACAAAAAGGGTAGATACTTTTTCTTTATGAATGTAGAGAAAAAAAATAGCCAATTGTTGCGCCGAACCCTGCATACAGCTATGTAGCGGAAGTTTTTGTAAGCGATAGGCTTCACGCATTTGTCGTTTAATGCGGTTTCTATCTACAGAACGCTTAAAATGTTTACTGCTTACACCCACACCTACTTTTAAAGTATCGTTAGTTGGTTCTGTTGCCGCAATAGGTAAATAAAATACCTTTATTGGAAATACCAAAAACGATTTGCTGTTCGCAAACACTTGTTGCAGCAGTTTGCGACTTTTTAGTTTTTCTTTTTTGCGTAATGTAAATTGAGCGGGCATCATATCGGGTAACTATACAAAACTAAAAAAGCTTCACGATTAATCGTGAAGCTTGAATATAGAATTCCACACTATATCCTATTAACGAGGCGTGGGAATATTATTTTAAACCTTTTTCGCTGCTTACAGTTAATTTTTTGCGGCCTTTAGCACGGCGACTAGCCAATACTTTACGTCCGTTAGCTGTTTGCATACGCTTACGAAAACCGTGTACTGTTTTACGGCGGCGTTTATGAGGTTGAAAGGTGCGTTTCATGATTTAATTTTTTAACTAACCAACAATAATTTTTTCAACTTTACAGCAGTCACCATCACTGCTATCTGTGAAAGGACGGCAAAAGTACGGGTTTCGGCTTAAATTCGTAACGAATAAAAAGTATTTTGAAAAAATATTCTCATTTTATCCGATAAAATAACGTTTTTTTGTATTTTAACCACCCTCAGCAGTGCTACATTGCTTCAAACCCTTCTATTGAATACATGAGCATCGAAAAAGAAATTCATCAACCCCACTTTAGAAATTCTTTTCAGAAAGTAAGTGTCAATCTTTTATTTACCTCCAATTGGCTACAAGAAAAAATACGCCTTTTGTTGGATGCTTATGGCATTACCTCGCAGCAATACAATATTTTAAGAATATTAAGGGGTAGCAAAGGGCCATTAAGCACACTGCAAATTAGAGAGCGAATGCTTGATAAAATGAGCGATAGTAGCAGAATGGTGGACAGATTGGTAAATAAAGGATGGGTAATCAAAAAAACATGCTGCAATGACAAGCGCTTGGTAGATGTAACCATATCGGAAAATGGAATGGCCTTACTAGCTCAAATAGATACACATCAAGCAAGTTTGGATGCAATAGCAAGCAGCCTTACCGAGCAAGAAGCCGAATTATTAAGCAATTTATTGGACAAGTTAAGAGAAGGAAACAGCGCTACATAAAAGCTATTGATGGTAATGAAATACGACGCTAAAGCTGTCAGTCAGGTATTATGATATAAACGCCCTCAATTCCTTACTTTTGCCGATATAAACGACCTGAAAGTGCCATGGAGCAATTGATAGAACACATTGACAAAAATAAGCTACCCAAACATATTGCTATAATTATGGATGGCAACGGCAGATGGGCTGAGGAGCAAGGGCAAGACCGTATTTATGGTCATTACCACGGCGTAGAAAGTGTGCGCAATATTGTAGAAGGATGCTCAGAAATAGGCATTGGCTACCTTACTTTATATGCATTTAGTACCGAAAATTGGGATAGACCGCAACAAGAAGTAGAGGGACTAATGACGCTGTTGGTAGAAACCATCCGTAAAGAAGTGCCTATTTTAAATAAGAACAACATCAAAATGCACGTAATTGGCAATGTTGCCATGTTGCCGGCCTCTGCTCAAACTGCTTTGAACGAAGCATTGAGTATGACTAGTGCTAATACAGGCCTTAATTTAATTATAGCACTTAGCTACAGCAGTCGTTGGGAATTGGTAAATGCCGTTAAAAATATTGGATTGGATGTTCAGTCGGGTAAAATTGATGCCGAATCTATCAATCAAGAAACTTTACAGCAGTATTTGGCTACTAGTAATTTTCCTGATCCGGAGTTGATGATTAGAACAAGTGGCGAATACCGTATAAGCAACTTTTTATTGTACCAACTTGCTTATGCTGAGTTGTATTTTACCAATACCCGCTGGCCAGAGTTTAGAAAAGAAAACTTAATTGAAGCTATTTTGGATTATCAAAATAGAGAAAGACGTTTTGGCAAAACAAGTAAGCAACTATTGGTAAATGAAATTGCTTAGCAATAATTATTGTAATGTTTATTGAATATTTATTTAACAAACACTTTTTAAATAAACCGTTTAATTTGCCGTTTTTACTGCTTACAGCCTTAAAAGCAATTGTAAACTTTGGCTCTTATAACAAACCTATCCGGATGCAGCAAGTGAATAAATTTATCGTTACCAGTTTGTGCCTCTTAATTTTCGCTGTATCGGCCTTTTCGCAAGAAAATTCTGATACCTCTATCAACAACATTGATGCTGAATTAATCAATCTCTTTAACCAAAAGGTTTCCAAAAAATACAAAATAGCAGGAATTAAAGTAACGGGTAATCGATTCTTTGACGAAAATTTGTTAATTTCTATAGCCAACATCAATATAGGCGATGAAATTAGCATACCCGGTGGCGATTTGTTTGCAAAAGCCATCAACAAACTCTGGGGGCAAAACTACTTTAGCGATATTGAAATTTTTGTCACCAAATTGGAAGGGAAGAATATTTACATTGAAATTGCCGTAACCGAACGCCCTCGATTGGGAAAATTTTATTTCAAAGGTGTTAAAAAGTCGGAAAGTGAAGATTTAACAGGCAAAACCGGATTGGTACCGGGTAGGGTAGTAACCGAAAATATGAAGCGCAGTGCTACCGAAGCCATCAGAAAATATTATGCAGAAAAAGGATTTCAAAATGCCAAAGTACTAATAGAACAAAAGAAAGATATAGGTCTCGAAAATTCTTTGTCGGTTTATTTTTTGGTAGAAAAAGGCAATAAAGTACGCATCAACAACATCAATTTCGAAGGCAATACAGTTGATGCCGGCAAGTTGAAAAAACAGTTGAAAGACACCAAAGAACAATCTAGGTTAACGCTACACCCCTCGAACGATACAGGTGGATTTATTCATCCCGTAAGGTATACATTCAACGATTATTTGGCCGAAAATGGCTACCTCACCTTCTCTAAAACCAAAAAAATACTTGACCCTTACGTTCGTATAAAATTTTTTACCTCAGCCAAGTTTAATGAAAAAAAATACGAAGAAAACAAGGAAAAGCTTTTGGAGTTTTACAACTCTTTAGGCTACCGCGATGCGGTTTTGGTTAAAGATACCGTGTACAAAAACTCGAAAGGTGCCTTGAATATTGACATTAAACTAAATGAAGGGCACAAATATTATTTTGGTAAAATTGGTTGGCGAGGCAATACCAAATACCCCGATAGCGTACTTACAGCTATTTTGGGAATTAAAAAAGGCGACATCTACAATTTGGAAAGTTTAAACAAAAAACTTGGCAAGGGTGGAGCCCCCGAAGGAGGTGATATCAGCGGACTTTATCAAGACGATGGTTACCTCTTTTTTCGTACCGATCCCATTGAAACAGCCGTATATAACGATACCATTGATTACGAAATCCGCATTATAGAAGGTCCGCAAGCCACTATCAAAAACATACGCATTTCGGGCAATGACAAAACAAAAGAGCACGTAATTAGACGCGAAATACGTACTGTTCCAGGTGAAAAATTTAGTCGCACCGATTTAATTCGTTCTCAGCGTGAAATAGCTCAGCTAAATTATTTCAACCAAGAAAAAATTGGCATTAATCCCATTCCCAATCCAGAAGATGGAACCGTAGATATCAACTATTCAGTTGAAGAAAAAAGTAGCGATCAGTTGGAATTGAGTGCCGGTTGGGGTGGTATGATTGGTCTTACAGGAACGCTTGGTATTACGTTCAATAACTTTTCCAGTAAAAATATTTTTAGCAAAAAAGCTTGGGATCCATTACCAATGGGAGATGGACAAAAGCTGAGTTTGCGTGTACAAAGCAATGGTCGCGCATTTAGGAGTTACAACTTTTCATTTACAGAGCCTTGGTTAGGAGGTAAACACCGCAATTCGCTTACGGTTTCTTTGTACAATACGAAATTTGCGAATGCTTTCAATCAAGCAACAGGTACATTTAGCAGTGCCGCAGCCAATAGTTCTTATATTTCTACTACAGGTATGGGCGTTAGTTTTGGTAAGCAATTAAAATGGCCCGACGATTATTTTTCGCTTAGCGTTGGCGTTAACTATGCGCGTTACAAACTCAAAAATTATGCAATAGATGCCTATAATTTGCCCAATTTTAATAATGGTATCAGCAACAACCTTAGTTTAAAATTGGCCATCCAACGTTCTTCTATTAACCAACCACTATTTCCTACATCGGGTTCCAATATGTTGGCTAGTTTAGCAGTTACGCCTCCGTACTCTTTGTTTAGCAGTGATGCTGTTAAATCAAACGAAACATATAAATGGATTGAATACCATAAATGGAAATTTACAGGCGATTGGTATGTGCCTATTGGTAAGCCCCATGGTGCAGAACGCAACAAAGTATTGGTGTTTAGGGCTGCCGCCAAACTTGGCTTTTTAGGACGCTACAACCAAAACTTGTCTATTTCTCCCTTTGAGCGTTTTCAAGTGGGCGATGCCGGCTTAACCAACCAATTTGCTTTACTAGGTTACGATATCATTGCGCATAGGGGCTATCCTGTATACGAAAGTAGCAATCCAAAAATCAATCCCGACCAATCAGGAGCTAGGCAATACTTCACTATTTTTAATAAATACACTATGGAGTTAAGGTATCCATTGAGCC
>JAIXOS010000455.1 GCA_027486695.1 Chitinophagaceae bacterium
AACATCCCAAAAGCAATGTATTTCATATAGCAATCGTTTTAATGCCACAACAGCTAACTAATGTGACAAGCTAATATCGCATAATAAGGGCATACCTTGTAGGGTCAATGTTGCAAATGCTGTGTGTGAGGTATCAAAAAAGGATACTCCTGGCAAAAAGTGAGGAATAGTAGGTGTTGATTGATAGGTTTTAGTTTTGGAAGACAATTCTCCTGAACGCAGTGAAGTGATACAATTACGAAAACTTTAGGTTGTTCATGTGACACACCCTTTTTTGCAGTGCCTACGTTTGTATCAAATATTAGCCGCGTACTTATTTATTAGATAAGACTTTTGAAGTAATTCTTTGGTTTTTAGTTTAGAGTCTGTATAAATGGCATTGATTATGCAGTTGTGGGCAAACAATACTCACTTACGCCTTTTTTTCTACCTTAACTTTAAGCAAAAAAAGGAGCTGAAAAAATCTATAGTTGTTTTGTTGTTACTGCTTGTTTTTTACATTTTATCAAGTTGCAACCTTAACTTTTTGTAAAAAAGCTAAGGTGGTACTCAAGGGTAGTAAGCTATTTGTATAAAGAATATTGATTTTTGCACTACATTCAAAGCGAAAATGTAAACTTTTTATTGAGTTGTTGGAAGGTAATTATTGGAAAAAGGTTATAAAACGGCTGTAATTAGTTTTCCTGCTCTCGTAATTTTCAATGTGGTTCTACCCTCTCGGGTTTTACCAAAAGTTAATTCGTCTATTTGTTCAGGCCAAGCTATTGTTAATACTTTTTTTGATTTACTCCAAGTAGTGTTAGGGAGTTGTTCGCCTTCGATAAATGGGAAAAACAGAATTTTAAATTCGGGAGATATTGCTTTAGAATGAATGGTTAGTTTATTGATCACTATATCTTTTTGTCCCGCATTAGGTAGTAGGTAGCTTGCAATTTGTCCGGGAAAGCTATCGTATTCGTTTTGTAATTGCAATACTCTAATCAGCATATTTTCAGGTTTGTTTTTTGCGCCCATGATTAAATCATTTTTAAAATTGCTGGTTTTGTTGTCGTATATCGTTGATTTTGCTATCAAGTCGTTCGCTATAATTACGCCAAATTGGTAATTGTGGGGGTTATTGTCTTTTTGTACATCATCAATTACCAATAGGTAAGTGTGTTTTCCCCTTACCATTCCTGTAGTTCTAAAGGCTTTTTTCACCGAAAAATGTGGTTCCCACCAATCAAGCCCTTTTTCACTAGTTTGCCAATTTGGCAAATGGGCATAAGGTAATTTGTAATATGGAGTTGTGGATTTTTTATATATAAAGTCGTTTAAAGTAAGCGAAAGGGGGATTTTTTTGTCGAAAAGCCGGTTGTTGCTTGTTTTGTAATCAAAACAGGTTTTTAAGTTAACTGCGTTGAAACTTGCATACTGGTTATCTATCATTTTAACCGATTGAGAGGGAACCGTACTTACTCCTACGCCATCAATTAAAATGGTAGAGCGATGGCGTGGCTCATAATGCTCCTTAATTAATCTTAAATTTTTATATATGGCAAAATTTCTCCCTAAAGCATAAATATTAAAGTTTCCTTTATCGGCAAAAGTATGTCCGCCGGAAATACTTTTATTCATTGCGTGCAAAACAGTAGCATTATTACCCCAATGGTTACGGGTTATCATAACGCCTGTATGATTGCTATAAAAAGTAAGTGGTTTTTGATTTGTTGCTGTAGTTTGTGCTTGGGAATAGGTTTTAGATGTATCGTATGGGATTCCAAAAATTGCACGCAAAAATAAACTGTGTACAAAATTGGGGTGACTTTTAAATCCTTCTCTAAAAAATGCATAATCTTCGCCAACCATATTTCTATAAATAAAATCAATTGTGGCATCTTTAGGATAAAAATATTTTAATATTAATATATCAAAAGGAGGAAGCTTGTTGCCTGTTCCGGCATTCGCATCGTAAAACGTAAAGGTTGCCGCATTGGGTTCTTTGGAATGTAGAAAGTAATTGCGTATTTGTTGTTGAATATTGGTGAGCGCAATTAAATGAATGTTTCGGGATGTTAGTGGAGCAATGTTTTCCAAATAAAGCGAGGCTTTTCCCATAGCTTCATACATGTCCCCTTCCGTATACAAACCTAGTGCATAATATTTTTTTAATCCTTGTATGTAGCGTTCAAATGTAGCAGCATCATATCCTTCTTCCCCCTCTATTGCCAATGAAAATAGGATAGCATTAAGGTTGTGGAGATTCCAATAGGAACTGTTGGATGTTAATGATGGCAATGACAAACAACCCATGACAGTATGGTTTTGCGAGTTCATTGCTATATACTGCCTAAAGATGTTTTTTTGTTCATTGGTCATCCAATTAAAAGCAAGGTCGTATGCTAAAGCAACTAATTGCAAGCCGCCTTGTAGGTTAGTATTTTCTCCAATTGTATTGCTAAAACAAAGATGTTTGGTGGCCATGTAGTCCCTAAAGAGAGGTTTGCCGAATTTGGTATCATATGCCTTAAATTGGTTAGCAACATTTTCGGCATCTGCTTTTACAAAAGTGGTCATTGCAGCAATAGCTTTTTGGGCATTGGTGCTATCGTTGTCAATAAGGGATTTGAATATTTCGTAAAAAATGGCACCTGTAAATTCATTTTTCTGAAAGCTAGCCGTCATGTTTCCGTTACAGGCCAATTCATAATCAGTTTTGAAAACGGCATTTGTACCGGTTAAAAATTGGTAAACTGTTTTTCGGATTTCATTTATCACCATTTTCCCAATTGGGGTAGTGGAAAGTTTTTCTCGTAAAGCTGGTAAATCTTCCTGATAAAAATAAATTCGTGGATGTATGCCGGCTTTTGGTATGGGCTTAATTTTGGTAGTATCCAAACCTTTGAAGTTAAAATGTAAGGTCAGCGGATAATCGAAATATTTTTTTATTTCGGCTTTTGTATACCCATAGTAGTTTTTTTCTTTTAACAATAACCAATCTAGCTCAATGGTTTTTGATGCTTCGTGGAAGCATATCTGAGCAATAGAAATATGACAGCACAACAATAAAATGTATAAACAATATCGATATTTCATATCATGTATAGTTGTTTATGTATTGATTATTAGTTGATTGCAAAGTGCCTTTTGTGGTTTAATTAGAAAATTGCATTGGTGGTAATGGAATAAGTAAAAATGATTCATTCAATAGTTGGCTCAAGAATGACATTTTCGATGATATATATTAAGGGTGATTAATGAGTATGTTTTTTTTGTAAACTGTTTCGTTGCTACTAATTACCAATTGATAGTATCCGCTTTCCACACTCCCAAGCGGCACAGGTATTGTTGTATACTCTAGGCTGCCAATATGGTTGGTATAAACCGTTTTGCCATTCAAGTCTATTAATTGAATGGTGCATTTAGTAAGCGTGCCCGAAACCAAAATGTTCAAATAGATGGTTGCAGGGTTGGGCATACAAGTAATGTTGATATTTCGCGATGTTGGATGTACCATTACCGAATTGCTGAAAAGATGTGCTCCATCTTTTTTTACTGCCTTAATACGCAATACTATTGGTTCTGTAAGGGAGTTAGGGATGTTGGTGGTATAATTTTTTTGTAGCGGATTTGCTTTTTGAATAGCAAATAAGTGGTTTAACTCTGGCTTTCCTGATTCAACTACAAAATAATCTATTAATTCAGGCATTGCCGTAAACCACTGTAGGATAGCGGTTTTGTTGTGAAGGATGTATTGCAGCGAAACGATTTCGTTTGGTAAAGTGGTTGTTATGTCTACGGTATCTGTCGCCGAGGTATACCGCCAAAGGGTGGAATCGGAAACGGTATAGAAAATGCCATGTTTACCTGTTTGTAAATTAACAAAAGAGGCTGTGTACAAAACTGAGTCGTCGGTTATTTTTTTCACAGATAGTGCTGCCGGCTTAATGGTGCTGCCATCCACAAAAAAATCAATACCACTAATAATGTTGGCAATATTGGGATTGGTAATGGTTGCCATTACAACAAGGGTATCTGTTTTGCCGATAGGAGTAGTTGCATGTTGAATAGTAAGAACGGGGGCTATGCCGGGAATGCTGTCGCCTTGGATTGTGGTCCGAAATCGGTCGGTAAACAGTCCAATTCTGTTTAAATACCATTGTTTATTCAGCGTTTTGCTAAATACTTTACAATATTTCAAACTGTCAATCAACTGTGCTGACTTGGGGGTGTATATTTTGCCCGAAAGTTTCAGGTTATCGTGCACTACAGTTCCCCATTTTTTAAATGCATCACCGTTCAAAGATGCAGCATTCGTATTGGTGGTGCCGTTGCTATTAAACATCACTTTATCTGTAACGTAACCAAAAGTTTGTGCGGTATTGGGTGTATTGCTTACAATAACATTGCCATACCATTGATTCCACATTCTAGAGGTAAATAATTTGTGTTTACCGTTGGCAGTATCTAACATGTCGGCAACGTCTGGGTATGTTTTTTTATATATTGGGTTGTTGTTATAAATATTAAATAAGTTGTTGTAATTTTTGATATACAATGCGGCGGTGTCTTTGGTAATAACGCTTCCGTGTATTTGGTTGCCGGCAAAATAAATGTTGTTGGCATATGTATCAGCATAGCCACCGTTGTTGTTGGTACTAAGTAGTGTGTTAGCCACAATGTTGTAATAAATAGAATCGCCGGTACCTAAATTATCTTCCGATATACCGCCACCGTTTTCGCAGTCGTGTAAATAATTGTACCGTACGATGTTTCCTCTGTCTGCAAAATTGCCTGTTCGGTAAATAGCACCCGCTCCGCCGTATAAGTATTGTATTTTGTACAGTTCGTTAAATTCAATTATGTTGCTATTGCCACCAAAGTAAATGCCAATTTGTGGGGCATGATGTAATTTGTTATTACCAATATAGGCGCCAATTGCCGTAGAAATATCCACATTGGTATAGTACACTTGTTTGTCTACCGCCACATTGTAAATATGGTTATTAATCACTTTGTGGTTACACTTAGTTACATTTTTTTGATCGTTCAAAAAATTGCTGCTGCTTATTTTTACACCAGTACCGCCTAAATTTAACAAGTTGCAGCTTTGCACCAAATTGTTGAAACCACCGGTAATGGTTATGGCATTTCCGCCACAATTCTGAATGGTTAAGCCGTACATCGCAATATTAGAGGCAGAAGTTAGGGTAATGCCATTTCCAGCTCCACCCACAATTTCAAAGTCTTCAAAAAATACATTTTTTAGGCCAGTGGCACTAATGGCCGATAGGTTAGGGTCGGCTGCTATTTCTAGCCCCGTAGTATCGGGAGGCCATAGATAGAGCATTTTTGTTCTAAAATTTATACACCATTCGCCGGGCAGGCTAATTTCTTCTACCAAGTTGATGGCCCAATAGGGTTCTTTACCATTTCCCTTAGGGCGACTGTATTTGTCGCCAATACCACCGCCTACACCAGCTACTTGCTGTATAGTATCGGCTACTACATCAATCATTTTGGTTTTTACTACATCGATCTGCCAAGGAACGCGCCATGCTCCGCATAAAAAAAGACCGCCATCGTTGATGGCTTTTAACCACTGTTCGCACCTATTGTTTCTGTAAACAAAAGAACCACCGGGCATTTTTCCCGCAGTACCATTGTTTAAAACTTCTTTCATTGCCATTGTGCTATCTTTCGGATACCGCGACATAGGCAATGGATTTCCTTTGTAAAATAGCTTGGGAGCAGTTAGGTTCGATAAACTAAATACATTAGGCCATTCTGTCATGTTTTTTAGATTCATTGATGCTAACGAAAGCTGCTGCACATGGTTTTGAGCATCGGTAGAAATGATGCGCGCTTTTATAGAATCTGGAATGGGTGTTAATTTTGAAGAAGGTAAATCTGATACTGGCTTAAAAATAGCTTTGCCTTTATTGAGCGATTTGATGTACAAGGGGTTAACCAACTTGCGCGAGCAGGTGCTGTCAATAATAATCGCCGAATAAAACCCGTCGGTTAGTAAAATGTAGCAGGTGTCGCTTGGATATTGTTTGCTTACTGATAATGCTTGGGATAGGGTAACCGCTGCGATGACACTGCTGCCAATTCCCGTAGAAAGTCCAGCAGGAGATGCATAAATTATTTTTGTTTGACAATAGCTACTACCAATAAACAAGCAATTGAGCAATACGGTAACTATAGCAAGGGTAAAAAAATGGTACATTTTGCAAGCGGCAATCATCATCGTAGGTTGAGCAGTAAACCTATTTCAATTACATGATGCTCGATAGTTTGGTTGTTGCATTTTCTGTATTGTATGTATATATCTTCATAAAAATGATTAAGCAATTTTTATGAAGATATATGCCGCCGATGTTGTGACACCTAGCATTGGTAATTTGGTTTTGTCGCAAACAAAGCCTTCTTGATTTGTACTATGTGGTATTGTTTATTTCGAAGTTGTTTGAAATTATTTCAGGGGCTTAAAATAAATTAGAACCCTCAACAGTTACAGGTTTTAGCAAAAAATCAAATTACTGTGAGGGTTCAAAGCGAAAAT
>JAIXOS010000305.1 GCA_027486695.1 Chitinophagaceae bacterium
CGGTAGTAGCATCAACAAAGCCCGTAGCTGATTTGGCTTCAAGGAAGGTTTTTGCAGCTGCAATACCAGTAATATACGTACCATAGCCTGCGGTAAAGGCACCCCCTTCTTGCCAGTTGGCAAATATACTCCCTGCACCGCTGACACTAGGTGCCAAATCTCTAAAGGCGCGTTTGCCTTTAGGTATAAATCGCTCAACAACTACATTGCCGGTAAAGCTACCACTTGTTACAGATGGAATGGTTGCACTACCACTAGCCGTAGATTTTAAGGTTAAAAATCCATTGGTAGCTAAAGTGCCGGTGGTTTTTGTTAATACACCAGTAACATGCAACGTATTGCCGAGTGTTACGGTATTACCTCCACTGATAGTAAAGTTATTTACAAAATTGCTTCTGCCGGTAACAACACCGCTAACGACAGGCAAGCTTTGATCCATAAACAAAGTACCATTGCTTACAGTAAGCGTACCGGAAGTTGCACCTCTAATACCGCCACCTGTTGTGTAGCCTGCTGCTCTACCAATTGTTAAATCATTCCCGTTAAGAGAAACAATCCCCGTAGAACCGGTAGCCAAGCCTGCAATACTTGTAGCACCAGTTAATGTTACAGTATGGTTAACCAACACAGAATCGGTGCTTGCAGGAACCCTTCCAGCCTTCCAAGTGGATGCAGAAACCCAATTACCATTGTTGGCAGTTTGGAATTTAGCATACAAAGAATCTTGGTTTGCAATCAACAAGACAGAATCAGCGCTATTCATTCTTGTGAAGCTAGTTGTTCCGTAAAAAATCATTTCAGAACTAGCGCCTTCAAAATTTCTACCAGCATTACTACTGTGTCTGTAAATCTGTATTGCGGTATTGGTCAAAGGTGAATTCCCAATAACGGTGGTTCCAATTGTTTGTGCATTAGTACCTCCTGAAGTTCTGATGTTAGCAGTACCGGAATCCGCTGCAGATTGCTTATTGATAGTTAAACAAAAAGCATATGGCGCTGTGTGATTCAGGCTAGACAAGGTAGCAACAGGCGAAGCTACTGCACTATAAATCTGTAGTTGGGTAGTTGTAGAGGTAGAAGTACGATAATGGAACTGTACCAATCCTCTTGAATTACCTGTAGGAGCCGATGTACCAAAAATGTGCTGCATACCCAATGTTGCATCCACCACTTTTGAAGCCGCAACAAACAAATTTAAATTGTTCATATTTTGTAAGTTCGTTCCGGCACCATCATTTGTAAAGCTAGTAACCGTAAAGCCTCGACCACCGGTTGCTGCATTCATAAAGCGTAAAGCAGGTATGCCAGATGCAGACGTATCTACTGCACCATTGCTGATTACCCTAGGATAATTTGCACGTGTAGTTTGGAATGCATCGCGACCGTTACCGCTTTGATCGAACCAACGGTTTACAAAAGCACTATCCGTACCACTCACCCATTGACCCAAAGTAGAATCCTGGTAACGTTGACCATTTCTAGCAATTGGAGAAGACAAAGAAATAACACCTGTGTTATCAAAGTACACTTCTACACTATCCGAAGTGGATGCATTTTTAATAGCACGCAAAGCAGGTCCTGCATAGGCGGCGTTCAATCTTCTGGTAGAGTAGGCCAAAGTTGGCATCGTGTTCAATCTATTCAACACATAGGTTGCTGATGTAGTAGTTGCTGTGATGGTAGCCGACCAAGCACCATCGCCGGTACCATTGGTAGCAGCTACACGATAATAGTAAGTACTACCAGCAGCTAAACCTACAATTGCTTGAGATGTGGCAGACAGTCCGCTGATAGTTACATTATTACTTGCAAAAGTATTTGAAGTACTGTACTGTAATTTATACGTTACTGATTGGTTACCACCTACATGTGCATTCCATCTTGCCGTAAATCCTATTACACTTTGATTATTGGCAGCGATAGCGGTTACCTGATTAGGCAATGTAACAAACGAGCCTACACTAGTTGTATAACGAATACCTGCACTATTGGTAGCATAACCACGGAAGAAGTACGCTGTGTTACCTGCAAATCCACTGCGGGTATGCGTAAAGGCGGAAATTGCCGGAGCACCCGTGGTACCTTCTGCTAAAGCATTGGTGGTTGGCGGATTTACAGTACCCCAAACCGTTCCTCTAGCCGTAATAGTAGAACCACCCTGACTAGTGATTGTGGCACCCAATACAACCGAATTAACCGAAATAGAAGAAACGGTAGGCAAACTGATACTTGGACGTCCTGAAGTAGTTACCAATTGAGAAGCCGACCAATTGCTTACACCAGTTTCGTTCGATGTACGCACACGGTAATAGTAGTTGGTTTCAGGTGTTAAACCTGTATATACATAACTTGTATTGCCACTAGCTATGTTATTGATGGTGGATACATTCGACGCAAAGCCTGCATCGGTAGCAAGTTGAACACTGTAAGTAAACGTAACGCTACCTTGTGTTGGCGCAGTCCAATTGGCGGTAAAGCCTGTGGTGCTTACACTCGATTCATCGGCAACAGTTGGCGCCAATGGACGTGTAGCAAATGAGTCTACACTTGTGTATTTGGTACCATATTGTGTGGTTACATAACCTCTGTAATAGTATTTGGTATTGGCAGTTAAGCCTGTTCTCGCATGCGTATATGCACCTGTAGCCGTGCCTCCTTCAGCCAATTGATTGGTAGTAGGAACCGAAGAAGTACTATACAAAGTACCCCTTGCCGAAATTGTACCGTCACCTGCACTCGTAACATTGGCGCCTAATACAGCGGAAACAGAATCAATACTTGATTTACTAGCAGTAGTAATAGTAGGACCATCTGGCAAACTGAAATAAGTAGCCTGACTGTTGGCAACGGCAGTTGCATTCGATTCATTCAAAGCTGATGTTCCTGCAAAGTAAATCACCTCAGGATTCTTTCCTTCAAATGAACGTGATTGAGAGCCGCCCGTATAAGTGTTAGAATACAAATTCAAAGGCACGTTTTTAAACGGTGTGGTCAACACATCTGTAGTATCGCTTGAGGCAAAACCTGATGTAGTGCTGATGCGTGCCATACCTGTAGGATACGTACCATTCGTGAGTATTTGGTATCTGAAACCATAAGGCTGTCCTTGTGCCAATCCTGTTAAAGGAGTAGATTTTGAATTAAACATCAACATCCTCCGATCTGTGTCGGTAAAGCCTGCCGAAAATTCACCCGTAGTATCAGGGAAGCTAGGTGTAAAAGTGGGATAGCTACCAAATACAAAACCATAAGCCGTACCATTACCACTAGCATTCACATTTGCACGTGTTTGCTGTAATGGCATAAACAAATTGAAATTGGTAACGCCTTCCAAATGAGAAGGTAAACTCAAGGTACTACCACCCACATTGGCTTGTAATGAACGAACGGTTGGTTTGCCAGAAGTACCAAATGTTTCCATAGCACCTGCAGTAACCAATAAAGGCTGTGCAGCTACACCAAAACGACCGTTGTAGGTATTGATGGCACCACTTGTAAGTGTTAAAGAGGTAGCGTTGGTAACAGTAGAAACAATACCAATAAATCGGCCTAAAGTATCTACTAAAACACTGTTCGGTGCTATAGAATCTCTACTACCAGAAATAAAGGTAGTTGAGGTTCCGGTAACAGCAGCACTACCAGAAGTAACGCTGATTGTTCCCGTTTTGATTAAAAATGGTCCTGCCAAAGCAGTACCGTAAGGCTTATCGGTAAGTGAAGCAGCAGCATTACTGTTCAAGGTAAGTGATGTTGGAGATTCTACGCTTGCAATAGTACCTAATGGTAAACCACCGGAAGTGTATAATGTATTGCCTACATGCGTAAATGTAAGCGTAACACCCGTTGCTGTAGCAGTAGCATTTTTGCTCAAATAGAATGAAGTAAAAGATAGTCGGTTACTTGTGCTAACAATCAAGAAAGTACTATCTGGAATACCAGGTCCTGTAACACGTGCACCTGGCTCAATGGTGCCTGTATAAACAAAATTATCTACAAATTTACTACCTGCCGTAGTTCTAGCTGATACGCTAACAGAATTTACAAATGCGGTATTGGTGCCTGTTACAGCTGTTGAAGCGGTAGAGGTTGTAATGGTACCTCTGTTGATTAATGCATTAGATGCGTGGTTATCGTTACCAGACTGATCGTACCAAATGGTTACAAAGGCATTGGCATTGTAGCCACTTCCTACCCATGTACTCAATGTAGTAGCTGTTGGAGCTCCTCCTCCAGCGGCAGAAACCACTGAATTAAGAGAAACTTCGCCATTAGTATCAAAATAAACATCTACTAGTTGTCCATCGCTACCTCTGCGTGCACGTACTGCAGGACCGCCATACAATTTATTGATTTTACGAACCGATAATGCCAATCTTGGTGTTTCGGAAAGGGTATTCAACAACAAAGCTGTACCTGTACTAGTTGTAACAGTTTGTATAGATGACCAAGCCGTAGTACCAACACTATTGGTGGCCCTAACACGATAGTAATAGTTAGTTGCAGAAGCCAATTGCGTAATTACTTGAGAAATACCAGTTAAACCGGTATAAGAAAAAGTTTTAAATCCATAAGGGAAGCTAATATCAGAAGAGTATTGCAATTCATATGTTGCAGATGCATTACCCGATATGGCACTCCAATTGGCAGTAAAGCCGGTAGCATTCACAGAAGTTTCGTTACCAACAACCGGTGTTGCGGCTGGAGTTGTGAAACTTGATGATGCAGAATAGCCGTATGTACTACCGCCATCAGTAGTGGCAGCACCACGGAAATAGTAAGTAGTATTAGAAGAAAGACCCGTAATGGTTTGCGTAAACGCACCAGTTGTAGTTCCACCTTCAGCGGTAAAATTAGTGGTTGGATTATCGGTTAGGCCATACACCACACCTCTTGCGGTAATGGTACCGCCACCATCGTTCACAACGGTAGCACCCAAAACGGCGGTAGTAGTTGTTACAGTGCCCCTTGTAGGAGTTGAAACTGCAGGAGTACCGCCTACTGTATTTACCGTTTGAGTACCTGAAGCTGCACTTGTACCACCGGCATTTACCACATAAACCCTATAATAATAAGTAGTTAGTGCTGAAAGATCGGCTACTGCATAACTTGTAGTAGCAAGGTTGGTAACCGTTGTTAGGTCTTGGGTAAAGTTATTGTCTGTAGCTATTTGCAATGTGTAGGTATAAGCCGCAGCACCTTGCGTAGTTGGAGCTGTCCAATTGGCCGTAAAGCCGGTACTAGTTACACTAGTTTCTGCACCAACTGTTGCGGCTTTGGAAACGGTAGTAAATGTACCATCGCCGGAAGTACCGGTTGCAGGTGTGCTATTGGTTGCATAACCTCTGAAAAAATACACTGTATTTGGAGTTAATCCGGTAATACTTGTGTTATACGCTCCTAGTGCAGTACCGGCTACAGGCGTATTATTGCCTGAAGGAGCCGCAGAAGTACCATAGTAAAAACCTTTGCTGCTATAAGCAGGATAACCCAATGTGGTTACATTAGCTGCAATAGTAGCTGATGTGGTAGTAATGGAACTTGCTGATCCGATGGTAACAGCGGGATCAATTAATGGCGGTACTGCAAGCACGAAGAAAGATGCTGTATTATTAGGGAATGTTACAGTACCTCCTACAATGCTATCTCCCGAAATATTGCCCCCAATAGAAGAATAAGTACTTCCTTGGGTTGACGAATTTCCAATAACAGCAAAACTACCGATGGGCGATTTGTAGAAAGAAACCGTTCCTGTGGCACCTGCTGAATGTAAAATAGACCAATATTCTGTCGTACTTAGAGAACTTAGTGTAGGACCTGCAGACCCACCCGCATTGCCTGTAAATGGCGTTACCGTTACATTGCCGGCTGTACCCACATTGGCCACTCTTGCAGACAACACATTATCTGTTGCACTAACATATTTGCCAATAGGGAATAAATAACTATTAGATGCACCGGTTGTAACCGCACGGGTTAGAGGTCCATCTATATACCCACCTGCATAGCTTACTGAACCAGTTGTATTTGTAGATACGGTTAGCGAATTGGTACCCGTAGTTACTACCCTACCGCTTGTTAGGGTTAATGTACCACTTACGGTTGTTGCACCGCCCAAAGTAAGTGCATTGGCAGTACCTACTTTATTTATTGTAAGATTGGCAAAGCTTGTAGCTCCGTTGATAGATTGGGCAACGTTATTGCCATTGAAAACTACGGTGCTTCCAGTAGTTGTATAACTACCTCCCCCATCAGGAATGGTGAAGTTGCCAGCAATGTTAATAGTAGCACCACTTGTTAATGTTCTAGTGCCTGTACCATTACCGGATAAATCTAAATGATTAAAAGAACCGGCCGGAACGCTCTGGTTCACAGCATTACCATTTAACTGCACAGTACCTGTCCATGTTTTACCTGATGTTAGTGCTGTAGTGGATTGTGTTTGCAAAACTCCGCTACCAGCTGTACCTGTTCCATTAATGGTAAGGGCATTAGCTTGCATGTTAACAATGGAGTTGTTATCGATAGTAAGCAAATTTCCAACAGTTACAGCAGTATTTGCTGCTACAACTGTTTTATTGGTTCCATCGCCTACTACTAAGTCGTAAAAATTTTTACCACTAGCACTAATTTTAAATGTATCAGTTGTGGCGGCATAAGGATATGTAACTTTCACTGTACCTCCAGTAACATTCCACGCAGAAGTTGTTACAAAAATATCTGGGGTGGCATATGCTCCGAGATTTTTTGTTTGAATATTAAGATTACCGCCTGACATAGTAAAGCTGTGAGTGGATCCTATATGAACAAGGGCAGCGGTAGCATGACTAGTTTGTGGACTTGCATTTAAAATGTTGATTGTACCTCCAGAAATAGTTGTACTTCCTGTGGCATTATTACAGTTCAATCTGGCTTTTAAGTTTACAGTACCTGCTTGCAGCGTAAAAGCACCCTGAACCTGAAAACCATTTGAGGAAGCAGCAGCCGTAGTTCCCCAATTTAAAGTTGCATTTGCATTGTTAACACTTAACCCCGATGATGTTGAAATTGTAAAGGCATCTCCACCAAAAGGAGTAATTGTAGATGCTCCTGTTATACTTAGTGTTCCTGCGCTAAGTGTTAATGTATTAGCCGCCGCTGAGGTAGCCATAGTAAATGGCGCTGAAATAGTTAGAACATTATTTTTTGAATTGGCAGGCGTTCCTGCGTTTAACATATTTAGAGAAATAGTATTAAACGCTAATGAGGTTGGAGTACCACTAATTGTGGTACTTCCTTGAGTAGAAACGGTAGTATTACAAACAGCAGTAAAAGATCCACTTGTTACAGATCCCGTAAACGTACCATTATCTACGAGTACATTTCCACCTGCTCCACCAACCAAATAAATATTGTTTGTTGTATTTGCAGTTGGCGTTGTACAAGTAAAAGTTGCACCAGAAGCAATATTTAATGTACTTCCATACACAGCGTGTCCAGAAGTTGCAGAACCTATACTCATTGTTGGGTTGGAGGGAGGGGTAACGCCATTGTCATAGACATTACTGGTATTATTTAGGTATATATTACCTACCGTAAAACTATTGCCATTTGTACCGGTTGATACATTATGATTGATAAATAAATTAGGTATCCTGCGCAGAGAGCCAAAAGTATATGTAGCACTAGCATTAGTACTTGATGCGTTATGGGTACATGTTATACTTGCACCAGATTTGCTTACAACTGTAGTTCCAGCTGCTATGCCTGTACCATTTACAATATCACCTACTTGTATAGCATCTGCATTTGCCGCTGTGGCTAATACAATAACGTTAGTATTTTGTGTAGTTGCCCCAGTAAAAGCTGATCCAAAAGTAAGAGTAGTGGCACTCGCGACTGAAGCAGTGGGAGTTGTACTCAATGTTAAAGACGTTCCACTAATTGCAGAAACCCTAGTATTGGCCGCAATGTTAGTTCCAGTCACTGTCATTCCCACTGCAATATTGGCGTTAGCTGCCGACAATGTAATTGATGTTGTTGCAGACGCTCCGGATGTAGTGGCTGTGAGATTTTGGTATGGCCCAGCTGTGGCATTTGCCCAAGTAACAGGCGTGGTAGAAGTACAAATTTGCCAGTTAGTTACCGTGTTCAAAACAACACTACCATTACTTCGATAATCACCAACAGTAATGGTCTGCGCTTGCACACCCAAGCATCCAAACAACAAAATGGTCATCAGCATAACAAGATGCCGACTAAGCAATCGTAGATTTTTTTTCATATAAAAAGGGGTATTTAAACTAATTCGGTGGCACAAATGGGGTTGCACCAAATTCGCACCTTGGGATAAGGGTGGATGAAATGACATGGCTTGCAAGATTTTAGTTACTCGTTAGAATTGCGACAAATGTTGCTTTATTTGGCTACAAATACCTTTCCTTACGTTGCAAGTTTTTGTCTCAACGTGTCTATTTTACATAAAATGTAGTTTGGATTTTGACTTTATCAAATGCCGTTTTTTAACCACAATAGCAGATAATGAGCCGTATGGATGGCTACTTTAGCAAATGGACAGCTTACCTCTTTGCCAAGTATCCTTAGGGGTGGTTGGTTAAGTAAAATTGGAAAAGCTCAAAAATGTTGCAGGGAACAAATCCAACCGTTAGAAAGGGTCCCTGCAAATTGCAGGAAGCAAATCCAACAGTTGGAAAAGGCTCCTGCAAGTTGCAGGAGGCAAATCCAACGGTTGGGAAGGCCTTTTGCAACTTGCAGGAGGTAAATCCAACTTTCGGTAGGGGTAAATGTGACTTGTTCGAGGTGTAATAAGCTAGAGATTGTACCTAAAAAGGACTATACTAGCCAAACAATTAACGCTTTTGCTATTGCGCTTGAAGGTGTTGGTACATTGTGCTATCGGATTGACTACTGTTCAACATGACGGGAACGAGCCTTTACCATATAATAGCACCTACTATTAAAATCACTTTTGCTAAGGAACAATACGGAGTACCGTTGGCTTGCCGATTATTTAAATAGGCCTCAGTTAGGTGAACCAACTTAAAAGTTGACCAAATTTGGGGGGGTTAATGCCTATTGTATTGGCTTATTTAGTTCGCCATTACCAACACCTTTCCTTC
>JAIXOS010000464.1 GCA_027486695.1 Chitinophagaceae bacterium
CCGTAGATGATTATGGCAATTTAATTACTTATTACGTGCCCGGCGAATATGCTTTATTCCCATCGGTAAAGTATGTCATTACCCAAATATTCAATGAGTTTGGTTTTACAGTAGACACTAGTTTGTTAAATGCTACAGGCTGGCAAAAGCTATTTTTCTTTAGTGCCAAAGCTTTTAAGGTGATGGAAATAAACTACGCTGGCGAATCAGAAACTCGTACATATTTCAACCCATTTGTGTTCTACCTAGCCGATACATTTAGTCCGGAAGTAACCATTAAAGATGTACTGTTGGGCATTTGCAAAAAATACGGATTGGTGCCGCTTTTGCTCAACGACACCACGTTTCAACTCACTACACTCAATAGCGTAGGGAGTTTTGAAAAAGTAGACTGGACACCCTATATGGATAGTGCCGTATTTACCGACTTTTCAGCAGGCAATAAAGTATTTCAATTCAAGAATACATTTACCGGTAACGATAGTGCCATATCGGAAAAAAACACCAAAGGCTGGATAATCATACCGCCTGTAAGCACCAAAGCCGACTTGCCTACGCCATTGGGCGATTACGATAATAGTTTGGTATTTGTTGAAAAGGAAAACAGGTATTACAAAATAGACCTCAACGAAGCCAACGAGCGTGTTTGGGTGGAGCATTTTTACAACATGTTTAGCGATGATATAGACAATGCCACCGATACATTTGAAACGGATGTAGCCACATTGCCTGTATATTATACGCACCCCATTTGGAGCGCTGACCGAGGTGGCTATTTTCCCTATTGCAAACAAAGCCGATTTGAAAATTGGGGATTGAAAACATTGGTTTTTTTGGGTAACGTAAACCAATTGAATGCTGATGGCAGCGAGTCTATTTATACCTATCCTTACCTCAGCAGCAACAGTTTTTCCCCTGGTGGCGATAGCTTGATTAATTGGAGCAACGTTCCCCATCACAAAGTAAATGGCGCTGATAAAGGCATTGCCGGTTATTTTTTTAACCAATGGACAACGGCTATTTCGGCCAATAATGCTACTGAAGAAAACATCTATTTGCCCTTTCATGAGGTAGAACGAATTGCCTACAACCGCATTTACAACATTCGGAATATTCCTTTTTTGCTCAAAAGTTACATTGAAACCCGACCCTACAAGGGCTATATTGCCGCTAAATTGCAAATGCTCAATTTGCTGCCTATAGCCACTAATGTAGAAGGAGGTGTATTTGTGCATTTTGTTTGGGAGGATATAGCCGATGCCGATGATCGATATATTTTTGGCGATTTGATTTGGACAAATGTGCAAAAGGCCAAACCAATGGTAAAAGTATTTGCCGATGCAGCCGCTACCACTCCCTTAGCAGTAGCCAACTTGCGCATAAAGCTGAGTGTAAACATAGTAGATGGCAGCGGAGCACCGGTATACGGCAGTGCTACCAATTATTTCATTGAAGTGAACAGCAGCAATACCAACATTGCCCAATATACCGTGTACAAAGAAGATGGCAGCGGCAATCAGCCGCCCACGAGTGACCAACTATATGATTACCGTTGGCATCCGGTATTATTGCCCGAAGGCGCCTATTACTACAATCAACATACGCTACGAACTAGCGACGATTATGTAATAATACCTTAATTTTGACGTGCCCACAGTTTTACACATACCTTATAGCAACCCCCAATGCCGATGCAAGCACTTGGGGGTTGACCAATCTCGGCATAGGCTATGAGGTTCAGAAGTAATTCTGTGGGCGGTCAACCCCTTTTTTATGTGGCAAGAAACGCTCAACATTTTATTGCAAGGTTACAAACCCGTTGCCACGGCTGCGCAGAGCAAACAGCAGTTTACCACCCTCGAAATCTACAGCCAACTACAAGATCATTGCGGCTGCGATGATTTTAGCATACATGATGTAGCCGAGCAATTGAAAGGTTTGGGTTTTACCTATGCCCGCACGAGCAGCAATAGCCTTAGTTTAGAATGGCTGTTTGGGTAAGTGGTTAGTAGCGGCATAAAAAAACACCGAAATTTCGGTGTTTTAAGTAGGCTAGCTTAACATTCGGCTATTGCGTCCGACTTCGACACTCCTACAAAGGTGGACATTGTCCGGTTTTAAAAGTGAGTTGGAGAGCCGCTAACCCCTCTCATAACACAGCACATCACTGTGACGTGTAATTGGCCGTAGCGTTTTCCAATTGTCAACTCACTTTACAAAGATAATGTCCGCCCCTGATTTCTTCTGTCCTTTCCCACAAAAAATATATGCAGCAATTTGCTTGCATGGAGATTATTAACAATTGGCTCAATGGCAAGCGCAATTATTATGTAGGCGTTGCCATATACAACACTTTTGGCCATGATGCAGGCCTCAAAAAGCTATTTGCTACCAAAAGCACCTATACAGAACAAAAATTAGTAGAAGCATTGCAAGGTTTGGTGCAAAAAGTGGTTACAGTACAAGTACAGCAACCGCAAAATGCCGACCCTACACCATCAATGCCCGACACTGCCGACCCTGTATTGATAGCCATAAAAAATGAATGGATGCCCTTGTATGTGGCCATGAATTTTAAACGCCAACAACTCCACAACTATCGGCACATACATCCCTGCAACTGTAAAAACTACCCCGATTGTGGGCATCAACTTAGCACCAAAGAAAAAGAGCTAAACGAGCTGTACAAAGAAACGCGCAAAACTTTGGCATTCGAAATATTGGATTTAGAGCAGCAATGCCAAAACTGTTGGGATAAAAGAGATTATTACTTAGCGCATAAGGTATTGCCCAATCAAGAAGTCAAACCCAAATTTGAAAAGCCCACCGACCCCTTGGAGCTAGGCAGAGCAGTAGAGGCTTGCAAAAAAAACATTAGGCGCAACCGAAAGAAGATGAAAGACATTGCTGACAATGCGGAATATCCTGCTTTGTACCAGTATTGGAAAAATTACTACCAATTTTTAACCGGTAAAGCATATGCAGAAAAGAATTGATTTTGATAGCCGCCAAAAATTTAATAGACCATGCAAGAAATCAGCTTAGCAGAGAAGACTTCCCTGGCTTCGGTTGCGAATGAGTTCCAAATTAGAAAAGAGAAAATTATCCGCTACTTACAATCCGAAGAGCCGGACGAAGATTTTTTGAGCGAGAAAGAAAAAAAGTTGCTTGCACGATGGACTTATGCCGACGAATTAATTCGTGCCAATGTAGGAAAGAAACGCCGGGAAGATATTGCCGCTTTATTGATGGAAAAATTCTCCATTAGTAGGTCAACTGCGTACCAAGATATTGTAAATGCCGAAGCCGTATTTTTTGCTACATCTCCATTTAACAAACAATACCGCATAGCATTGCGCATTGAATTTTTGGAAAAGCAAATTAGAGATGCGGCCATTGCAAAAGACTACAAAAGCGTAGCACAACTAGAGAAGTCATTAGCTAGTTATATTGAAATGCTACCTAACAAAACCGGTGAAAAAGATTCGCCAACCAGCATTACTTACAACATCATTGGCGATAAAATCATTAACCAATTAGCCGTTGACAATCTTGGCGAAGCAAAATCAATTATTGCCAACTACGCAAACCAACAAAGTGATGGAGAAGCAAGTTAATTTGACCGCCGAACAGGCAAAAATACAACTGGTAAATGCCAATGTTACGCATTGCCTATGGCCAAGGGGCGAGGGCAAAACGAGCAGCATTGGCATGCGCTTGATGCATTTGAACAGGGTAATGCCACGCAGTCAGATAATCTTGGCAAGCGATACCAAAGTCCGCATTGAAGGAACCATAATTGGCAATATCACCTCCTTTATGAGCAACGAAATGGGCATGGTGGAAGAGGTAGACTTTGTAGTGTTTAAAAAACCACCGGAACATTTTGATAAGCCTTTTATCATCCCTCGAAAATTTGACAATGTTGTTTCTTTCAAAGATGGGCTTTGCCTTTGTTGTGGTGCGACGTTTACCGATGGAAGCTTCAACGGCTTTAATGCACAAGCCGCCATTATAGATGAAACCAAATTTGTTAACCAGGGCAGAATAAAGAGCCAATTGCTCAAAGCTTTGCGGGGACTGCACAAGATATACGGACATTTGCCCGAATATAGAAGCCTTTGGACTTTTAGCGATAAATACGAAGGCGATATAAACTGGATATTGCAATTGCGGGATAAGCAAAACATAGAACTGATTGATGCTATTGCTATGGTAGCATTGGATATAGAAGATAAGCGCAATGCCTTGGCCGAGAAAATAAACGCAGGATATGAAGAATCGTACATCTATCGGTTGAAAAGGGAGATTGCTTTAGCCGAAATGGAACTGAATAAAATACGCAAAGAGTTGGTATATGTAAGCGAAGCCAAGCCCTTTGGTAACCTCGACAATTTAGGGCAAAAGTTTTACGACGATGCAAGAAGAGATTGTAAGAGTATCACCGAGTACAACATTGCGATTCTTAACGAAGACCCTAATAAATCGGAACATCCCTACTATCCCGACTTAACTGATGATAACAAATACAATGTGGATGATCATGCAGATAGGGATGAATCTAAGCCGCTATTGGTAACAGCCGACTATAACTGGCGCATTGTATCTATCTGTGCAGGGCAGTTAGCCAAGTTGCCGCAACAGGATAGCCCAAGTTTGAACACCATAGCAAGCTGCCACGCATTAGCACCTGCAGGAATAGAAGATGCCGTTAAGCAGTTTACAGATATGTTTACTGGGCGCATCAATAGGCGCATTGTGTTTGGGTTTGATAATACGGATATTGCCCGTGACCCTGGGCGCGATAGTTTGAAAGACATTACCATTAAGCTCCTTAAAAAACATGGCTGGAAAGTGAAGTCCGTATACCTGCGGCAGTTATCTGACCACGATACCAGGTATCAATCTAGCAAAAAGTATTTGTCGGGCACAGCCAAGTTCAGGTGTTACTTTAACGAACAGTATGCAGCACCTACCATCAAGAGCATGGAGAAAGCAACAGCCATTACCTCAAGTGGTAAGACAAAGAAGGATAAGCGGGACGAGAGCAACCCCAACATACCAGCCGAAACAACTACGCATCATAGCGAGGCATGGGATAAACTCGCACACATGGCGTTTGAGTTTACCAATCAACTCAATTTTAGTGGCAGCTCGGTAGCAGTGTTAGGGACCAATTAAAACCATTAGGGCGTTCCCCTATCGGGGCGGGCTATTCGCTTGTAGTCCTCGCTTCGCTGTGGGCTACCGCTGCTATCCCTAACGCAAGCACTATGCAACAGCAGTGCATCCCCTATGCACTAGCACCTACTTTTAACCGCCTGCAACCACAAGGGCGGACACCAACCCCTATCATATTTCTATCGAATCAACGTGAGGGGACTTCCCCAACTTAGGACACGCCGTGCTCGAAGACGCACTTTTTAGACCAAAAAAGCCCGATTTGGGCGTAAATGCCTCAAAATCAGGCTTTTTGTCCGCCAAAAAGCGTACTAAATATTGTACAATTAGTAAATGTTTTAACTAACACGGTGAGGTTTTTGGCTTAACTACA
>JAIXOS010000364.1 GCA_027486695.1 Chitinophagaceae bacterium
GCGTCATTGCGAGGCACGAAGCAATCTGCTGTTTGGAAGAGAGATTTAACCACTGAGAATACGGAGTTGGTGCACAGAGGACACAGAGGTAAGGCAGAAGGCAGAATGCAAAAAAGCTTAAGGCATAATGCGCTTCCGATTTAACGCTACGAGCAGAATTGAAATCCTACTGTTGAAGCTACAGTAGTACCAATGCTACATTAAGACGCATCAGCCAAACGGGCTGTACATCGTTTGGCTGTGGCTTTTTTTGGTTCTTTTTTTTCCACAAAAAAAAGAACGATAAGAACTTTGTACATTATCAAAAGCTAGGAAAGGTTTCGGGTGTTCCCGAAAGTACTGCTGGGTTCAGGAGAAGGTTTCGGGTGTTCCCGAAAGTACCGCTGGGTTCAAGAGAAGGTTTCGGGTGTTCCCGAAAGTACCGCTGGGTTCAGGAGAAGGTTTCGGGCGTTCCCGAAAGCACCGCTAGGTTCCGGTATGCACGTCGGGTTTAATATGTTGGGTGAAAAGAAGGCAACAAGGAAAAAAAGGAAGCGGTGCATGGATACCAAAAGAGATACACTTCAAAAAATAAATTGGCAAAGCCTAAGGATGTTTTCAACGAGAGCGCTCAATAAAGGAGCAATAGGTCATCTATAGCCAACGCTGCTGATGACCCAATTAGGAGGGATTGTAAGTGGTTGTTGAAGTGCGTGTTTTTTTGCGTTAGGGATTGGCGTGGATACCCCACAGTGGAGCGCAGCGGAACGAGGAGTAGGAGCAAAAGCCCGACCCGAAGGGGAACGCCCCAAATAATCAATATCAATAGTACGATACCGGTTGCCTAGGCAAAGTTTAAGGTGAAGGTAGTGCCCTCATTGACCTTGCTATGTACGGATATACTTCCGCCTAGTGAGTGCAACTGTGCCTGAATTAGGAATAGGCCAATGCCTTTGCTATCGGCATTGTTGTGGAAGCGTTTGTACAATCCAAATATTTTGTCTTTTATTTTTTCCATGTCCATACCCAAACCATTATCGCTAAAGGTAAGTAGTACACCACCTTGCGGTAGTGGGCTAGTAGCAATGCTGATGTATGGAGCCACGTTGGGGCGGGCATATTTGAGAGAATTGGTGAGTAAGTTGAGCAAAATACTTTCCAAATACACGGGATTAAAAGTAACGCTAGGGGCTTGTGTAAAATGGGTTTGGATAATGGCTTTTGAGGCGGCAATATCGTTGCCAACCGATGCCGCTACTTTGCTAAAGGTATGCTCAAAGTACATTGTTGATGTGTCGGGATGGGCGGTTTGTTTGATGATAAGAATATCCAACAGGTCGTCGAGTGTTTCTTTTAAGTTCAGGGTAGATGATTTAAAACCTTCGATGAGCATTCGATTGGTATCACTGTTTAAATCGTCCATTTCTAGCATATCGCAAATAGCGAGCAAATTGGTGAGTGGCGAGCGTAGGTTGTGGGTAGTAATATAGCCAAACTGTTTGAGTTCGGCATTGGAATGGGTGAGCTCTTTTACCAACAGTTCTTTTTCGGCTTCGGCCTCTTTGCGTTTGGTAATATCGTTGCTAATGGCAATGTATTTGGTTGGTTGGTTAGTGTTTTTATCAATTAAAGGAATGACGCTTGTAAATTGCCAAAACAATTGCCCCGATTGAGCGCGGTTGCAAATTTCGCCATGCCATACCTGACCTTTGTTGATTGTAGCATAAAATTGCTGCCAAAAGCGGGCATCATGCATGTTTGAGTTGATTAAACTGTGCTGATTGCCAATGAGGGTTTGGCGTGGGTAGCCCGTTTGCTCGCAAAACTTGTCGTTTACATATTCAATTTGTCCGTCGAGGTTGGTAATTGCTACAATGCAATGTTGGTCGAGGGCAAACTTTTGCAGTCCTAATTCGTATAAGGTGTGTTCGAGGGTGGTTTTGAGCTGAGCTTCTACGGTAATATCGGTCATTGCGCCAATTACCCTTACGGCTTTGCCATAGAGATTGCGCACAATAAACAGTTTGTCGCGTACCAATACTAAAGAGCCGTCGGCCTTGTAAAAGCGGTAGTCGTATTGGTGGGTGGTTTGATTGGTAAGTAGGGCTTTGCTTGTAGCCGATAAAACCAAACTGAGGTCGTCGGGGTGTACGTGTGTATCCCACATATTGTTGGTCAAAGGCACGGCATAGGAGGGGAGTTTGTGGCCAAAAAGCAGCTCAAAGCTTTCATTGAGGTACATGACTTCTTCTTCCAAGTCAACCTCCCATATAGCGTTTGAAGTAGCTTTCATGGCAAAGCGATAGCGTTCGTTGCTTTTTTGCAAAGCATGTTGCGTTTGTAGTCGCTCGGTAATATCGCTTGCAAAAAAACAGTACATTTTGGTACTGCCATAGTTGATGGTAGTAGAAATGATTTCAACGGGTTTTAGGAGGCCATTTTTGCTTTGCAAATGTGTAATGAACACATTGCTGCTGTTGCTACGCAATAGGGTATCGATATTGGTACGTTGGCTGTGTACCAATTCGGGTGCAATGCTAGCAAAGGGCATCTGTTTCATTTCGTTGTAGCTATAGTTCAACGATTGAAATACGGTATCGTTAACATCAAAAATGCTACCGTCTTCGTTCAATAAAAAGATAAATAAGTTCGATTTGCGGAATACGTGCTCAAATAGCCTTATTTGGTTGAGCAGGTTGTTGCGTTCGGTAATGTCAGTAACATAAGCACAATTTAGGGCAATGCCGCCATATTGCAGCAGGTTTTTTTGTATTTCTACATCGATGATAGCACCATTTTTTTTCCGATGACGGGTTAACATTGTGCGATTGGTAGCTTGTTGCAGTTTTTGCCATTCTTCTTTCCAATGAATGCTGTCCATTGCGGGATTGATATCGGCAATATTGCATTGCATTAATTCGTTTTTGGTGTAGCCGAGAGAGTTGTGTGCGTGTTCGTTCATGTCTAAAAAGCTGCCATCTTCTTTAACGAAGAAAATAGATACCCCTCCCTTTCTAAAGCAATAATCCACTAGTTTCAGTTGTTCGGTCATTTGGTTGCGCAGTGTAACATCGGTTAAAAATGCGCAGTTGAGTTCTTTATCGCCAAAGCGAATGAGGTTGGCCTGAATTTCCACATCTATCAGGGAACCGTCTTTTTTTCTTTCGCGGGTGATGAACGAAAACGATTGTTTTTGTTGCAGTTCCTCCCAATGTGCTTGCCAATGGCTACCGTCTAACTGTTCGTTTAAATCGCTTACTTTCAGTTGCAACATTTCCTGTTTGCTATAGCCGAAAATTTCGTGTGCCTTTTGGTTAAGATCAAAAAAACTACCATCGGCATTAATTAAAAAAATGCCCACCGAAGCATTGTGAAAGGCAAAATTGACCAACTTTAATTGTTCTTCCTGTTGTTTGGTTTCGGTTACATTTCTGCTAAAGCCCACTAGGCCGGTAATTTGGTTGTGGGCATCGCGTAGGGCTATTTTATTGGTTTTGATGTGTAAATAAGTGCCATCGGCTTTGGGAATGGCCTCGTCTTCTTCGTGTATTTGTTCGCCGTTTTCAAGTACTCTTTGGTCTTGCAAGTGGCCAATGTGATTAGGGCTCCACCTAAATATTTCGCTGTCTTTTTTGCCCAATACATCGGTTTTGTCGTTTGCACGCATGTACAATAAGTCCTGCGGATTGGTGAGTATTTTGCGGCCTTCCTTATCCTTAGCAAAAACAGAAATTGGCAAGTTGTCTACAAGGGTTTGTAACAAATTGCGCTCTTGCCAAAGCTTTGCTTCGTTGTTTTTTTGTTCTGTAATATCCTGAATAATACCAAAAATGCCCACGCAGGCGTAGCCCTCAAGGATTGGTTTACCCGTAATGCGAACCCAAATAGCAGGCGCGCCATTGGTTTCTATAGGCATTACTTCATCAAATGGAACGGTTGATTGTAAAAGATTTTGAAAGCAGTGGTGCAGCGTTTGTGCATAAGTGGTATCGCTTACCCTTGTGTGTAGCAGCATGCAGTTGTTTACAGGCGAATGCGGTGGTGCAAATAGAATTTCGGAGGCCATATTGCTCCATTCGGTACTATTGTTGGCCAACAAATGTTTGTAACTGCCTACTTTGGCCACTTTACTTGCTTCGTTAAGTAAGGCAATTGTATTTACCAATTCGGTTTCTTGTTTGGCTTTTTCCGTATGGTTTTTTATTAACCAATAAGTATATACAATGGTATTGTTTTCTACTACGGGCATTAGGGTAGTACTAGCAACAATTGTGTTGTTATTGGCTATAGAAAAGTTCAATTCTGTTTCTGAAACCTTGCCTTCAAAAGCGGTATGTAATAACCGTTCTACCGTTTTATGGTTGTGTGGCATA
>JAIXOS010000404.1 GCA_027486695.1 Chitinophagaceae bacterium
ATGTTGTTGGCATTGTTCTCACTTACATCAAACACTGATTTTATATTAGCAGCACTTACTTTATGGCTTTCGGCGATGCCTAATGAGGCTGCACCATTAGCGGTTGTTTGTACAAAGAAAGCTTGACCCGGTTGAATGTATTGGTCTATATTATGACCGCCCGCAGACGGTACCACTACACCACTTCCGTTTACGGTAACATAGCCGCGTGTTCTTGGGCTCAATATCCACATAGTGGTATTTAGGTTGCTTTTGCTTAATGTTAACCAATCAATTACAGATACATATGGGTTACCTACCAAACTAAAGCCATTAGCGGTAGTATTTAATCCGGTAATAGATTGTGTGCCGGTTAACAAAGTACCGGTAGCGCGCAACGTGGTGGCATTAATCATGCTATCCGCTTGTGGAATCAAATACATACTCCAGTTTCTATCGCCACGAACCAATACACGATAGCCTCTCGTTGCTACTAATGCGGTATCTTTTGAATTGCTCAAAGCTGCATTCCAGCTACCACTAGTATTGTTATAAGTAAATACTGATTTTGAACCGCTAGCCGTTAAATCTAAACCGGTAGTGGCATCAACAAAGCCCGTAGCTGATTTGGCTTCAAGGAAAGTTTTGGCTGCTGCAATACCGGTAATATACGTACCATAGCCTGCGGTAAAGGCACCCCCTTCTTGCCAGTTGGCAAATATACTACCTGCACCGCTGACACTAGGAGCCAAATCTCTAAAGGCACGTTTTCCTCTAGGAATATATCGTTCTACTACTACATTACCGGTAATGTTACCACTACTGATTTGTGCTATTGTAGCACTACCGCTAGCAGTAGATTTTAAGGTTAAGTTTCCGTTGGCATTTAATGTACCACTACTAATAGTTAGTATTCCACTAACACCCTGCATACCGCTTGCAAATGTTGCTCCATTACTGTTGTTCAAGGTAACATTGCTTAACGTACCTGTACCACTTACACTTTGTGCACTACTACCGGATAAACTTAAGACACCTGTACCAGCAATAGTACCATTGTTTACAAAACTAGTACCTGCAACAGAAATTGTTCCGGTATTTGTGATGGTAAATCCGTTGTTGATGGTTAGGTTTTTAGTGGTTAACGTACCCGAGTTGGTTAAATTACCCGCAATAATGGCATCTGTAGAACTAGTTGGCTCACTTGGACTCCAAACAGTTCCATTCCAAATAGAACCAGTAAGATAATAGGAATTGGCATTGCCTATAACAAACAAACTTGCTGTTGAAGTAGGTAAGCTAACGCCTGAAATGGCGGCTACAAAGGGATTGCTTCCCGTAACACTACTAACATTAGCGAAAGAATTGGTTCCAGAAGCATTAATAAATAACTGACTACCACTAGTAGTATAAGACCCAGCCCTATCTGCTGTATTAAATTGATAACTAACATCAGCAGTACCACTACCTGATGCCAAAATAGACCACTGTAAATTAACAAGTGTATTTGCATCAAACGCAGCAGGTGATAAAGTTCCAGATACCCCAACAGTAACGTTACGATTTCCCGTTGCGTTTGTTAAAGTAATTGGTGCATAGCTAGAAGCCGTTCCTACAGGGAAAGTGGTTGCCGCAGCAGTTACTACATTTCTTACAAGACGACCAGCGCCACTAGTTAAAATGTAGCTTGTACTATTTGCTCCAACTATACTTGCGGAACTGTTGACGGTGAAGTTATTGGCTCCAAGGTCAATTTTTCCTTTTGTTAGGGTTAGTGAAGTTCCAACGGTGGTTGCATTATTCAACGTAATCGTTCCGCTTCCTCCGTTAGTGTTATTTACAATTAAATTAAAGAAAGTAAGGGTACCGCTACCACCACTAACCGATAATGTTTGATTGGCCGTGGTTCCATTTAAATTTACAGTACCACTATTGGTAAATATCGTAACAGTAGAAGAACGAGAATAGTTACCAGCTATATTGATGGTACCACTTGCCAATGTTACATTTCTAGTTCCACCACTAATATTCAAATGATTGAAACTAAATGCAGGAACCGATTGTGAACCAGAACCATTGAAATTAACGGTTGAACCGGTATTGATTAATGAACCTGATGAGTAGGTAGCTGTACTTGACAAAGTACCTGCAACTCCAATAGTGCCTGAGCTTGCCAACGTAACACTGTTCGTTGTTCTTGCTCCACTAATGGTCAAATTATTGTAGTTAAAAGCAGGAATGGTTTGCGCAGTAGTACCATTAAAATCTATTGTACCCTGAGAAGCCGAAGTTACTGTACCAGGAGTGAAAGAACCGGCAATACTTACGGTACCATTAGGGAAAGTTGTACCCGTTCCTAATTCCAAATTAAAGAAACGAATGGAAGCAGGTATTGATTGAGCGGTACCGGCAAAACGGAAAGTAGATTGTTGCACACTGAAACTGGTACTTACGCAAGACAACGTGCCGTTAATAACATATGTACCAGCGTCGGAAGCATTAATGCCCCACGACATAGTACCTGCATTTCCGTTATCTACATCCAAATTATTGTAAGTACCCCATGGAATTCTATGATTACCGAATGCGCCTGTACCATTAAAACGTACAGTTCCAGTCCACGTTTTGTTGTTAGGTATTTGGTACCCCCCGGCACTATTACCTCCGGCTAACAATGTACCATTACCGGCGGAACCCGCAAAACTGCCGCCATCAGTTAAATTATAAAGTTTGATGTCAAAAGATGCCCCAGCATTTTGAATGGTCAATAATCCGGAAACGGTAAAATTAGCACTAGCAGTGTCAGTTCCACTAGTATGGCTAAGTGTTAAACCATTGCTATAAGTTCCGCTTACCACTGTTTGCGAACCGGTAGCATTGTTATAGTTTACCAAAAATGCGTATGTTTCACTTGCAGGTAATGGCGTAGAAGTTGTATTTTGAGTAAACAACGTTCCGGTTCCTGATGTAGTACCTAATGTGCTGATTCTATTTGTTTGCAAGTCTAAATCTGCACCACTTGCAATGTTCAATACCCCTGAAACAGTAATATCATTTGCTGTAGATACTGTTGATGCGGTATTACTAACGGTTAAGTTATTAAATGTTAGAGCAGAACTTCCAGAAATGGTTTGCTCAGCACTTCCGTTCATGTTAATGGTATTATTGGTAACAACCATAGAACCTGAAGTAAAGGTGGCAGTTCTTGAGTAGTCCCCTGCAATGTTAATTGTTCCGCCGCTTACCAAAGTAACATTGCCTGTTCGTGTGCCACTAATGGTTAAGTTGTAATAACTAGCAGCAGGTATGGTTTGAGCACCAGTACCATTAAAGTCAACGGTAGAACTGTTGTGTGTAAAGCTTCCAGTTAATGTAAAGGTTCCTGCAATACGCATAGTACCACTTGCAGGTCCGGATAAAGTACTTGCAGTCGCAATAGCTACATTATTAAATGCTGTTACCGTTGAACCACTGATGGTTGAAGTGCCATTGAAATTAACCGTTCCGTTGTTGGCATTGTAAGTACCATTATTCACCCAATTGCCTGCAACACTAAACGTACTCGTGATACCCGTTAATGTACCTGTAATGGTAACATTATTGAAATTAATAGCGCCCGATAAAGTGGTTGTTCCGTTGAAATTAACTGTTCCGCTATTGTGAATAAATGTTGTACTGCTTGCTGAAAAATTACCGCCAACTGTTAATGTACCAGATGGTGCTGTAACAGTTCCGTTAGAAACGTTAAAATTACCCGCTACAGTCATATTCGAAGGAAGGGTTGTCCAAGTGCCGCCACTGCTGAAAGTCACATTATTAAACTGACTGCTACCTGTTGCATTACCACTAATGCTTCTTCCTGTAGATGCAGTAATAAAGGTTACAGTACCTGAGTTATTGGTGAAAGTACCATTGTTTGTCCAGTTTCCAGCTACATTGATTGTTCCGGAAGCAGGAGAAGTTAAAGAACTTGACGAAGCGATAGTTACATTGTTAAATGTGGTAGTCGAACTACCGCTGATGGTAGTTGTACCATTAAAATTAACAGTACTTGTACCCGTAGTAAATGTTCCGTTGTTCACCCAATTGCCTGCCAAATTAATGGTATAGGTAGAGGCACTAAGTGTTTTACTTGCAGCAATACTCAAATTACCGTTAACTGTTATGTCATTAGCTAAGGTAAGCGTATTGGTACCGGAAGTGTTTAAAGAAAGGTTATTGATTTTTCCGGGAGCAGGTGATGTAGGTAACTCATTGCCCGCGGTTATAGAACCGGTATTGGTATAAACTACATCAATTAAATCGGTACTCTGCGTACCAAAAGCTGGCGCAGCAGAAAGAGAACCTGCAACTCTAGTTAATGTACCACCATTTAAAATGGTTACATTATTGGTTGAGTTGTTATATGTACCACTTGTTAAAGTTAGGTTTCTTACTGTTAACGCCTGATTAGGAATAAATATTGAAGACCCTAATGTTGTAGCTAAATTCAAAGAATTGATAGTTGTATTTGCTCTGAAAATAAAGCCCGATGTATTTAAAATTGAGGCATTGTTACTTGTTATGGTAACCGTACATCCTGTAGCACTTGCATCAATTGAGGCTCCGCCAGAAGTTGATATAACAGAAGATATGCTTGAAGAATTATTACCACCTAAAGTCAATGTTGCATTTGTAGCTAAAGCTAAAAGCGGAGCATTAGTGGTTGCACTCATACCAAGACTAGCAATCGTTAATCCATTACCAATGGTTAAAGTACCACGAGTTACTGTTACTCCCCAAATCGTGTTAGATGGGTTGAAGAAGAACGTATTGTTTCCGGTATAGTTAGCTGTGTATTTAGCATTGCCATTACCATCAAAATAGGCAGTTGCACTACTTCCTGTAAGTGTAAATGAGCCTCCTGTGCCTAAAGTAAAGCTGTTGGTATTGGCAGTTGATTGATAATTGATTACCGATGAACCTGAGAATGTAAGAGATGAGTTTACCGTTACATTACTACTGAAAGTAACGGTACTTGAAGTTACATTCATGGCCGAAGTTGTAATCGTAAAAGCTCCAGAAGTAATCGCTGCATTACAATTATCAAAATTCAGGCTACTTAAAGATATTGCACTACCCAAAGCAATAGATGAAAACGCAGCTGAATTAGCATCAAAATAAACCGCAGTACCGCTTAATGGTGCACTTCCTGCATTTCCGCCTGCTCCACCAGATGAACTACTCCAGTTATTAGCATCATCCCAGTTATTGCTAGAACCACCTACCCAATAAAATGCACCCGGAGTACCTGTAACAAAATAGTAGTCAGTTGCACCAACAGCAACAAGTGTGTTGGAGCCCGAAATAGAATTTCCACTCAACGAACCCCCAAGTGTTCCATATGTCCCATTAGCCAAACCTGAAGTATTTGCAATGATTGAATTGCTTCCAATATCAGCAGTAGTTACACCAAAGGATAAAGAATTAGTGGCACTCGATTGTACTGTCCAATATTCACTTGTACTAAGTGTTCCAACTGTTGTACCTGCTGTACCTCCGGCGTTTCCTTTTGTTGCTGTTACAGTAACTGTGAAAGAAGCCGCAGCTGTAGCTCTAGTAGTTACACTCAAAGGATAATAATTATCCGCTGATGCAGCATAATTACCCACAGGGAAAGTATACGTATTGTTGTTCGTTGTTGCAAAAGTTCTTGTCAACGGCCCATCAATATAAGATGCGGTTGTTCCCACGGCAGAAATGGCACTTGTTGAAGTATTGGTCACACTAATTGTATTTGTCGATGATGAAAGTACCCTACCAGATGTTAGTGTTAGAGTACCTGCTACAGCAACGGGATTATTTAAAGTGATTACCCCACCACCCGATTTGGTATTGTTAATTTGCAGATTGTTGAAATTAGCTGTCGCAGAAGCTGGAACAGTAATAGATTGATCGGCAGCTCCATTAAACACAACTGTATTATTTGTTACTGAAACTGAGCCAGTAGTAAAAGTCGCAGTTCTATTATAATTACCTGCAATACTAATAGTCCCTCCGTTTACCAAAGTCACACTGCTACCGCTTCTTGAGCCACTAATAGTTAAATTGTTATAACTAAATGCAGGCACCGTTTGAGCTCCTGTTCCATTGAAATCAACAGTAGAACCCGTATTAACAATACCGCCGCTTGTAAAGGTAGCAGAATAGGTAAATGTACCTGCAATACCTATTGTTCCACTACTTGCTAGGGTTATATTGTTCGATGTTCTTGCTCCACTAATTGTAAGGCTATTGTAGTTTAAAGCAGGAATCGTTTGTGCACCAGTACCATTAAAATTGATACCAATGTTGGTACTCGTAAAGGTACCGGTTAAGCTTAAAGCACCACTAATGTTAAGTGTACTACTACTAGTTGTTTGTAAAGTACCATTACTTGCAACAGTTACATTAGTAGTGGTGGTAGATGAGCCGGAAATATTGGCACCTAAATCAAATACAGCCCTAGAGGAGGTAAGCGTACCATTAAAGGAGTAACTACCGCCCACCTGAATACCATTCGGTACTACCGTTGAAAGTGTAGTGCCTCCATTGTACATTCTAAATGTACCGGTAGTACCTGTATTAATTACTGCGAGCTGACCTGCTATAGTATTACCGTCATTACCAGATGATGCATTGAGTGCCACGTTAGTAGTTAATCCGGTACAATTAAAAATAATATTACCGAAAGCTTGATTGCCACCTATTGTCAAGCCCGATGTTGATCCGGTAATATAAAGATTCGAGTTCGCATCCCATGTAGCAGATGGAATTGTACCCGTTGTACCACTGTGCTGATAAACAGCATACTGACGTAATTGTAAGTTGGATGTTGATGCACCGGAATAAGCCGTAGTTGTAGCACTATTTAAGCACCCATAAACATCAATTTTACCAGTTCCTGTTAGAGTAACAGTTCCGGCCGTAATATTCAAAACAGCGTTATTACTATTAGCAGTATTACTTGCTGGAGCTGATAAGCCCGATGCATTTACTGTATAAGTTACGCCTGTATTAACAGTGAACCCAGCACTCGAATTAACAGTCGTATTGACTGGTTGAGTAAAATTAGCAGCCACAGTAAGCAACCCTGTTGCTGTAATGGAGGTACCACTAGCTATGGTAGTTGCAGCATTACTGATTGTCAAAATAGTAAAACTGGTATTTCCTGAAATTGTTTGAGCTCCTGTACCATTAAAATCAACAGTTGTGGTAGAATTACCGCTAAATGTGCCATTATTAGTCCAATTACCTTTTACGTTAAGTGTACAAGTAGCTCCGGAATTTAAGGTCGCGGTATTTCCAATATAAACATTGCCATTAATAGTTATATTGTTAACAGCAGAATTATTACCTACACTTAAATAACTAGCTGTTTGGTTGCCTGTTGTATCAATAATTAAAGATCCAACTGATGTTGTTGCTGTTATACCTGAATTGGAAACAATTCGAAGCTGTTGCCCATTTGTACTTCTAATATTAAACATATTAGTTACTGTCAAGGTACTGTTACTTGTGAATAATGTTATAAGACTAGTTTGACCAGTACAATTCCAAATAAGGTTACCAAATGTTTGTCCACTTATACCTGCAGTCACGCTACTTGTAACACCAGTAATGATTGTAAACGAGTTAGCATTCCACGACGCAGCAGGTATAGTTCCCCCGTTCAAAGCATGTTGGTAAGCCGCATTGGCAGCAAAAGCTAAATTAGATGATGTAGCACTAGATAACGCAGTTGAGTTCGTGTTACTTAGATATCCTTTAACATTGATATTTCCAGTTCCGGTAAATGTTACCGTACCTCCGGTAATATTTAAAACAGCATTACTGCTATTTGCGGTACTACTTGCAACACCGGTTAAACCTGATGCATCAATAGTATAAGTAACCCCATTATTAACTGTAATTCCTGCACTTGCAGCTATGGTAGTATTCACTGGCTGAGTAAAGTTAGCAGCCACTGTAAAAAGGCCGGCTGTACTAATAGACGAGCCACTCGCAAATGTAACACTAGCATTACTAATTGTAAAAGTACGCAAAGCAAGAGTAGAACTAGTGGTTACAGTTTGTGTTCCAGAACCCGATAAACTAACAGTCGAACTTGTATTAACAAGACTACCACTAGTAAAAGAAGATGTATAACTTAAGTTTCCTGCAACAGCTATAGTACCACTGCTTGCCAATGTTACATTATTAGATGTTCTTGCCCCTGATATGGTAAGATTATTGTACGCAACGGTAGATAAAACGGTTTGCGCACCAGTTCCATTATAATCAATCGTTGAACCGGTATTGATTAAACCTCCACCGGCATAAGTAGCAGTGTAACTTAAAGTACCTGCCACACCAATTGTTCCTGAACTAGCTAAGGTTACGCTATTGGTAGTCCTAGCACCGCTGATGGTAAGATTATTGTAATTTAATGCAGGAATTGTTTGTGCACCTGTTCCATTAAAATCTATGGTAGATCCTGTATTTACCAATCCTCCGCTAGAATAAGTAGCAGTGTAACTAAGTATGTTTGAAACACCAATTGTACCAGAACTAGCTAAGGTTACATTATTGGAAGATCTAGCACCAGAAATTGTTAAGTTGTAGTAATTGGCAGCTGTTATGGTTTGCGATCCTGTGCCATTATAGTTAAAAGTGCCCGTATTAGCTGTTAAAGTACCGCTATTTGTAAAGCTTCCTGCCAAATTCAAAGTAAATGTAGAAAGCAATAACGTATTACTCGCACTAACCGACAAATTGCCATTAATGGTAACGTCATTATTCAGAGTTAAGTTTCTTGTTCCACTTGGGCCATTTAGAGAAACATTACCTATGCCACCAGGAGATGGTGCAGCAGGCAACTCAAAACCTGCGGTTGTTGCAGCGGTCATTGTGTAGGTAACATCAATTCTCTCTGACGCATTAGCACCAAAAATAGGGGCTGCAGCCAATGAACCTGCCGCTCTTGTAATTACCCCTCCGTTATTTATTGTTATATTGTTTGTGGAATTTGAAATAGTGCCTGCTGTAAGTGTTAGATTATTGACCGTAAGAGGCCAAGCTAATGTTAATGTATTACCTGTAGAATTATATTCAAGGTGGTTAATCGGTGTACCCGATTTAAATATTCTATTCGTAGCACTGGCAATTGTTGCATTATTACCGCTAATTATAAATCTAGACCCAGTTGCACTCGCATTAACTGTACCTCCTGTGGTTGTAGTATTGTTATTGGTCAAATTACTTGAACCTCCACTTGTCAAGTTCATTGTAACATTTGTTCCTAATATTAACTCTTGGCTATTGTTTCCTCCATTGAAAATTAATCTGGCTGTATTCACATTGTTTGCCATAGTTATCAAACCTCTTGTAACAGAAATACCTCCTAATGTGATTGTTGAAGGATTAAAAAAAACTGAAAGGCTCGAAGATGTATTATAACCAAAATAGGCATTTGTATTACCATCAAAGTAATTTGTTGCAGAATTGCCTGTGAGTGTAAATGGATTGTTTCCATTTCCTAAAGTAAAAGCCCTTCCACTAGTATATGAATTTTGCGTGATTCTTGGGTTTGTTCCTGAAAAAGTAAGGCTACTATTAACTGTAACAGCATCTGTAAAAGTAACTTGACTGCTACTTACAGTCATTGATGTTGTAGTGATAGAACAAGAACCAAAAGTAAGGGTACCAGCCGCCGTAGAAGTACCTGTTGCAACCGGACTTACAGTTAAAGTTGTACCAGAAATTCCAGTTACAAAAGTATTTGCTGCTAAAGTGCCTGCATTTGTTCCCGATAAAGTAACTGGTTGGCCAATCGCAATATTTGCATTAGATGAACTCAATGTAATGGTACCAGACCCGCTAGTGACACCACTAGTTGTAGTCGTTTGAGTAAAAGGAGCCGTAAATGAAACGTTACTGCTAGTAAAACTAATATTCGATATTGAAATATTTGTAGTTAACGAAATACTTGGATTTCCACTACTTGCATCAAAAATTGCCACATCACTTGCAGTGGTTGGAAAAGTTCCTGTATTAGTTGCACTACTCGAACTTACAGTACTCCAATTCGCACTCGCCGACCAGTTGCCTGATGTTACAGCACCTCTCCAATAATAGGTAGTTTGGGCGAATGATGTTAAACTAAAAAACAAGAACATGGTAAGCGCATAACAAAAGGATAATAAATACCTATTTTGCTTTGGAACACGAGGATTAAACATACGGGTAGTATTAATTGAATTAGAATAAACAAACGTTGGAGAAACAGTAGAAAGTCGAGGGTATAACTGCGTTTTCATGGCAATAGGAATTTAATAATCGTTAGTGAATGCGGCAATAAAGCAATTGGTTTATACGACACTTTTAATAGCAATCAATGAAAGATTAATAATTGAATACAAAATTGACATTAATAAAATGGCAGCGATAGTCCGGTTGTTGCAAACAGTAGTTCAATTGTGGCATTCAATCATCTACCCTTACTCCTGCACTACCACTAGTACCAAAGTGAAAATACCCTACCTTCGTTTTTGCTGCTTTTATGGCAATCATCATGAAATATATTACATCTTTTATACGCAATCGTTGGTCTATTTTACCCTACTGTTGTATGGTTGTTGTGGTACTGAATTTTTCGTTCTTGAAGGCGCAAAACAGCATTCAATCACTCAAATTTTTGTCGCAGTACAACATCCCATTCAACTTATCATATGGCAATACTACGGTGGGAGGCTTATCGGGTATAGACTATAATCCTAACAACAAACGATACTATTTTGTTTCGGACGACAGAAGTTCCATCAATCCGGCTAGGTTTTACACCGCCAATGTGGCCATATCGCCGCATGGCAACATCGATAGTGTTGTTTTTTTGTCAGTTCATTTTTTCAAACAAGCCAATGGTCAGGTATACCCTAATAAACAAGCAAATCCTGCCTTGGTGCCCGACCCGGAAAACATGCGCATTTTACCCAACCATCAATTGGTTTGGACAAGTGAAGGTGAACGTATTGTTACCACAAACGATACCATTCTTTGCAATCCTTCTATCAACATAGTAGATAGCAACGGTGGTTATGTACGGCAACTTACCTTGCCTTACAATTTACAGATGCAGGCCGTTGCAAGCGGCCCTCGACAAAATGGAGTATTAGAAGGCTGTACCTTAGCTACCAACCAAACCTATTTATGGGTGAACGTTGAAGAACCCTTGTTTCAAGACGGCCCTCGTGCCGATACGGGTCAATCGAGCAGCTACATTCGTTTTTTTCAATTTCCACTGCATAATCAAGGCAATATTGCGCAATATGCTTACTTACTTAGTCCGGTGGCCTATCCTGCACGCCCTGCCAATGCATTTAAGGTGAACGGCGTTTCAGATATTTTGGCAATTAATAGCCATGAACTATTGGTAGTGGAACGATCATACAGTACGGGTAGGCTTTCTTGCACAGTTAAAGTATTCTTAGCCAATTTTGCTAAAGCCACCGATGTTCAATCGATTGGTTCGTTGGCACAAAACAAGAATTTTACGCCAGCTAGCAAGCGTTTGCTCCTAAACATGGATTCCCTTAACCAATACATTGATAACATTGAGGGCGTTTGTTGGGGACCAACATTAGCAAATGGCCATAAAACGTTGCTGTTTGTGGCCGATAATAATTTTTCACCACTTGAACAGCAGCAATTATTGCTTTTTGAAGTAGAGTAGCTGTAGTTTTTGACGTTGTTTGTACACACTTGTGTACCAACAACCATTTGTACAGACGCTATTAGACATCTTATATGACATAGCATTAAGCAAAACGACTGCCAAAAAATTTCCTATTTGCAACTATGGATTCATGTACAAAGACCACTCAACATGAAGTAGCCCAAACATTAACCCATAGTGTTTTTAAAATTTAAAGAAAATTTCTGTAGCACCGTAGCCAAATCGTCCATCGTATTGATTGATGAAATGCTTTACCTCTTTTTTCAATTTTAGTATTTCATGAATTTCTTCCTTCAATTTGCCTTTTCCCACGCCATGAATAATGATTAAAGTAGGCTGTTTGTGTGCTACAGCCAAATGATACCATTTTTCAAACTCATTCAGCTGAATGCTCAGTATTTCTAAATTACTTAACTGCTGATAGCTGTTCGATAGCTTTTCTATGTGCAAATCCACCACGGTTCTTGCAGGTGGTAAATGTTGCTTTATTTTACCTGCATCGTATAATTTGTAGCCTTTATTAACCAAACTCGACAACTCCAACTTGTCTTCTACCATCACTTTGTCGGGATAATGATCGAATAGTTTGAATGTTAAAGTGGGCTTGTTTTCGTCTTTCAATGCTTCAATTTTTTGAAACAACTGCTTGGGCTTGATTTTTATGACAGACTCAAAAAAATCGGCTTTCTTTTTTGTGGGTTCCAACAAGGAAAACACAAAGTGAAACGAGGGACTGTCATTCACATTCTCAAAAGGAATGTCGTGCAAATAGAAGTCGTGAAAAGGCCGCACTTCATTCTTCAATTCAAAATCGGCTTTGTCGAAATAATGCAAAGTATAGGTAAAGGTATACCCCGTTTCGCTTCGGTTAATCAAGTACACTTTCAACAATTCTACTACCTCATCGTTAAAGTCGTCAAGCGCAAATTTGGGTATTAGGCATAGCCAAACGCCATCGGCTACTTTAATGGCATTCGGTTGTATTTTTTCTTTGGGTACGTTATCAATAAATACTTTTGCCGGTTTTTTTTCTTCAACTATCTTTTTTTTGGTAAATCGATAAAAGTAAGGGAAATCTATTTGGTCCATATAGGCCGGAAACTTCACTCCCCGCACTTCTATCATCACCATTTTATCGTTCATTATTTCTACCACCCTGCCCTCTTCGTTGCTATGCAAAACCAAAATTTCGTCACCTACCTGATACTTCATCCGAATTACTTTTTATAGGCAAAAATAGCTTAAAAAAAGCCTACCGCCTCGAAGGCATTTGCAAAATTTGCTAAATGCATGGGCTTGGGGTGTATATAAACAACCGTCTTGGGTTATCCAAAAGGGTAAAAGGTTGTATTTTCAATAAAAAATGGAAATTGATTGGACACCAATTTAGGCAATAGGATTTAACCTATAATGGAACTTTCAGCTACCCCAAAAATGGTCTTTTATGTTTAGAGAAAAGTTCCTTTGGTTTTACCAAAAACTTAAGGAGGTTTTTTCAGTTACTCTATTTTCTTTTTTTAGTCGCTTCACATCTACGGATTGACTTTGCTATTTTAGTGAAACGAGGGTATCCAATTATGTCTTTCCATAGAAGTTATTCATACGTACCTCACACAATGATTCGTTTAGAAAAAATAATTGATTAGGTACAAAAGCATACTTTCCTATGCATCTACCTTCATTGCTCAAGGTTTAAAAAACAACTGAAAAAAGATGAACACATTACCGACACCGAAAATTGGGAAGTAATGAGTAAAAAAGTTACAATTGGGCAACAACTGCTTCGTTTCGGCAAGGACAATACGGCACCTTACACAACTAAAAAACTAATTCGTGGTTATTGATTTATTTATCTGTCATTTTATTTTATTTTCGCAGCTAATTATGAAGAAGATTGAACTGGAAATTGTAGCAATATCTAGCAGCATTACCCAAGCACACAATTATACGCTCGTATTAACCGAGGCAAATGGCAGCAGGCGTTTGCCCATTATTATTGGTGCGGCCGAGGCACAGGCAATTGTAGTGGCAATTGAACATATGTTGCCAACAAGGCCTCTCTCCCACGACCTTATGAAAAATATGATGAGTGCTTTTGGAATCGATTTGCAAGAAGTAGTTATCAATAAAGTAAAAGAAGGTATTTTCCATAGCTACCTTGTATGCATTACCGATAATGAACGCGTAGAACTTGATAGCCGAACAAGCGATGCCGTGGCACTTGCGGTTCGTTTTGGATGCCCTATTTATACCTTCGATAACATACTAGATGCGGTAGGACTCACTTTAGAAGATAAAAACCGTACCGTACAAGACTTTAGCACCGAAAGTGCACCATCTCCAAACGTAAATACCGAAAATGCAGATGATTTATCCAAATTGAGTTTGGAAGAATTACAAATGATGTTGGAAGAAGTGCTTGAAAATGAAGATTACTTGAAAGCAATTTCCATCAGAGACGAAATAAACCGTAGAAAATAGTAGCACATTGGCCTTGCACAACCTGCTTTTAATTATTCACTTATTGCTGAATAAGTAGGATTGCGTTTTTTAAAAGGTAACACCGACATGTAATCCATTTAGGTCAACAAATACCTTTCTTATATACCAATTTTACCACAACCGATTTGAACCAACATGGTCTTGTTTCCCAATTGTAAAATTAATCTTGGTTTGCACATTGTAGGCAAACGACCCGATGGTTACCACAACTTGGAAACTGTTTTTTTACCGATCCCGCTTACCGATTGCTTAGAAATTATTCCCAACAAACAATTCACCTTTCAGTCAACCGGCTTGCCAATTGCCGGCACAGAGGAACAAAACTTGTGCGTAAAAGCTTACAAATTGCTTAAAGGGCAATTTCCAAACTTACCAAACGTTACCATCCACTTACACAAAATAATACCCATGGGTGCAGGATTGGGCGGCGGTAGTGCCAATGGGGCTTATACCCTTTTGTTGCTGAAGCAACTTTTTCAATTACCCATTAACCAAGAGCAGTTGCTAGAAATGGCGTTGCAACTTGGTAGCGATTGCCCATTTTTTTTTTTTTTTCAACCTTGCTTGGCTACGGGACGAGGGGAATTAATGGAACCGATTAGCTTAGATTTAAACAACTACCATATTGTATTGGTGAATCCCGGTATTCATATAAATACAGCATGGGCATTTCAACACATAACACCTGCACCTCCGCTCACTTCATTAGCCGATATTGTAGCACAACCAATTACGGAATGGCACAAACATTTAACGAACGATTTTGAAGCACCTGCTGTTTTGGCACACCCATCAATTGGCACCATCAAAACACAATTATACCAACAAGGAGCTGTTTATGCAGCTATGACAGGCACCGGAAGTACTGTTTTTGGTATTTTCCCCAACACCTCCCAAGCAGCATTCTCGTTTCCAGAATCTTATTTTGTGTATCGGCAACCTGTTCAACCCTTGTAAGGCCTACGCTCTATTTACTAAAAACAACAATCAACTAAGGGCAAA
>JAIXOS010000465.1 GCA_027486695.1 Chitinophagaceae bacterium
GGGCCCTTATCCCTTTACGGTTAGTGCAGCATCGCGCATTACCAACGAGGAAGCATCGGTTGTATTTAGCCTACCACAACATCCGGCATTACAATACCCTAACCCCATTACCGCTGCGGATTTTGACGGTTGGATACAAGAACGCAGCACCTATCAGGCCGAACAAATAGACAATCGCTACCAAACCCCATTGACCATGAACGATGCCAACGAAGCCCCAAGCAAAGGCAGCTTACTGATAGCCCCTTACGGAAAGGGAAACTTTGTGTATACCGGATTGGTTTTCTTTAGGCAATTGCCAGCAGGAGTACCTGGAGCCTATCGGTTAATGGCCAATTTACTTGCATTGCCCAAACATGCTGTAACCCACTAAAACAATGACTATGCAACAAGAAAAAGAACAAATTCCCGTATTTAGCAGTTGGCGTCATTGGTACGTTTTGGTCATTGTTGTGCTCATTGGTTACTTGCTTTTCTTTACTTGGTTTACAAAATATTTTGCATGAGCCAACTCGACTGGATAGTACTGATTGTAACACTCACCGCCATCATTTCTTTTGGGCTGGTCAAAAGCCGTACCACCAAAAGTTTGGAAGGATACTTTTTAAGCAATAGGTCCATGCCTTGGTATTTGGTATTGCTGAGCATCATGGGCACTCAAGCAAGTGCCATTACTTTTTTATCGGCTCCCGGACAGGCTTATACCGACGGTATGCGTTTTGTACAATATTATTTTGGCTTGCCATTGGCCATGGTAGTGCTTTGCATCACTTTTGTGCCACGCTTTAACCAATTAAAGGTGTTCACAGCCTATGCCTTTTTGGAACAACGCTTTGGCAAACCAACCCGCTTGTTTACGTCGTTTTTGTTTTTATTATCAAGAGGTCTTTCCACCGGCATCAGTATTTATGCTCCCTCTATCATTATTGCTTCCTTATTAGGATGGGACATTTTTTGGACCAATTTGGTTATGGGCGGTTTGCTAATTGTGTACACAGTTAATGGAGGCGCAAAAGCTGTAGCTTATACCCAGAAAATACAGTTGTTCATCATTTTTGCCGGTATGCTTATGGCAGGCTGCATGATTGTACACCTATTGCCCGAAGGCATTGGCTTTAATGAAGCACTAAAAGTAACAGGAGCAACCGGCAAGTTGAACGTGATTACTACGGGTTTTACACCAAAAGGCTTCGATTTCAAAGACAAATACAACCTAATCAGCGGTACTATTGGGGGCTTTTTTTTGGCGCTATCCTATTTTGGCACCGATCAAAGCCAAGTTGGGCGCTACTTAACGGCTAAAAACAATACAGAAAGCAAAATGGGCTTGCTGATGAACGGACTGATTAAAGTACCGATGCAATTTTGCATTCTACTCATTGGCGCCTTGTTGTTTACCTTCTACTCGTTTCAAAAAGCACCCATTTACTTCGATTTGGCAAGCAAGCAAAAAGCATTGCAAACAAGCTACCAAAGTCAGTTACAAGAAAAAGAAAAACAGTTTGTAACTGTGCAGCAACAATACCAACGGTATGTACAACGCTTTGCAAGCGAGGAATTGCATACCGAAATGTACAAAGACAGCATTGGCCAAGCAAATACCCAATTGCAAACCTTACGTACGGAATACAAACAGCTGCTGCAAAAGGCACTCCACCAAAGCGATGCGAACGATACCAACTACATTTTCTTGCGCTTTGTAGTCGATTTTTTGCCTAAGGGTTTGGTGGGCTTGCTTATTGCCATCATTTTCATGGCTGCTTGGGGCAGTATAGCCGCCGCACTCAATTCGTTGGCAAGTTGCACTATGATTGACTTTCATATGCATTTTAGGAAAGCACCTTCGCTACCTTCCAATACCACTATGGAACAATCGGCCAAAGATTACCGACTTTCCAAATGGTATACGTTTGCTTGGGGCATTTTTTGTATTATCACCGCCGAGTTTGCTACCGGAATGGGTAGTTTGATTGAAGCAGTAAACATACTAGGTTCGCTATTTTACGGCGTTATATTGGGTATTTTTCTGGTAGGATTTTACATGAAAGCGATTCAAGGACGCGCCATTTTAATAGCCGCAATTATCGGCGAAATCATCGTAATTGGCACATTTGTGGCAGACAAATTGAGCTATATTGGTATAGGCTTTCTGTGGCTGAATGTGGTAGGTACACTTAGTGTAGTATTGCTAAGTTTTGCAGTACAGCTAGTGCTGAACACAGCCAAAAAAGTTACGGCATAGAAAACGCCCAAGTACACACCAATTGATTAATAGAATCTGTGCGCAAATGTCTAGCTGTCAATCCGTGCGCAAATGGCAAGCAGACAATTAAACAAAAAAAATCCCTTTTACCTTGCTTGGGTAAAAGGGAATGGCTACTATAATTGTGGCAATAATGCCTACGAAGCCCAAGTAAATTGGATATCCAATTCCATATCGGGATGCAAACTTCTTTCTACAGGGCAAGTACGGGCGGTGTTTTCTAAAATTGCTTTTTGCTTAGCATCCACTTGCAAATGCGCAGGAAAATAAATATGCACTTTAATACCACCAATACGCCGTGGTTCGGCTTTCATAATTTTGGTTACTTCGGCTTTGGTATCTTCTAATTGAATATTCCATCCGCTAAGTTGCGCTTTGATTCCCATGGTGGTCAGCATACAACTAGCAAGTGCAGTTGCTACCAAATCGGTAGGACTAAACCTTTCTCCCTTACCTTGGTTATCGGTTGGGGCATCGTTTTCTACAATACTGCCACTCTGAAGGTGTGTTAGTTCCGTTCTTAACGCACCTTTATAAATTACGGTTGAAGTCATAGTACTAATTTTGCCATAAATTTACAGTCAACAAATTAATTAGCGTGAAGAAGATTTTATTTTCGTTTATTTTATTGTTACCGATTGCCCTTTTGGCACAAAACAAAGCCAAACTTACTAGCAAAGAAAAAAAGGCGCAACGCAACGAAAAAATAAAGCGCTTGATAGCGCAGGAAGAAGAAGGCGCGCTAATTTTTTACAAACAATCCGCCTTTGGCCTAAAACTCAACACCGATGGTTTTAGCATGTCGCTGGAAAAAGGCAAATACAAAACACTTACTACCACCAATCATTGGTGGGTAGAAATTGGCGAAAGAAAAGACCCCAAACAAATACGTATAACAGGTGCCGCAGTACAAATTGGCTACGGAGCTATTGTAAACACTTTTTCGTATGGTAAAATGAACAACTTTTTCTACTTAAAAGGCGGTGTGGGCAAACAGAAAATGATTGGTAGCAAAGCAAGTAAAAACGGCATTACGGTAAGTGCCTTGTATGGTGCGGGTATTAGTATTGGCATGTTGAAACCCTACTATTTGGAAACATATAATGATAGAAACGTTTTAACAGATATTAAGTACAGCGCAGCAACAGACAGCATTTTTCTCAATCCCAACTATATCACAGGTGCATCAGGCATTTTTAAAGGATTGAATGAAATGACCTATGTACCGGGACTGAATGCACGGGCTGCGCTCCGTTTTGATTATGGTCACTACAACGATGTTTTATCGGCCATACAAATTGGGGTAAATGCAGAATATTACACACGCAAAATGCCTATTATGGTCTATGGTATTGATAGGCAACTTTTTATTCAGGCATACGTAGCCATTGAATTTGGTAAACGAAAGTAATTTACTTTTGTTGTAGTACCTATCAGTTGCAAAGTGCATACACCTGTTTCAACTAATGCGTACCATTTGTGCTTAGTTGTGTACATGAGCGTTTGCCGTTTTTTATAATTTATTGATAATCAGATGCAAGAATTACCTATCCTTAACAACACCCTGAATAACAATACCGAAACCAGACTCAAAAAACCCAATTGGCTACGCGTAAAACTGCCCATTGGCGAAAGCTACAAACACGTAAGAGGATTGGTGGATAACAACAAATTACATACCATTTGCGAGAGTGGCAATTGCCCGAACATGGGCGAATGTTGGGGAGCCGGCACTGCCACATTTATGATACTGGGAAATATTTGTACCCGTAGCTGTGCTTTTTGTGCCGTAGCCACCGGCCGACCCGAAGCTGTAGATTGGGACGAACCACAACGTGTTGCAGAAGCAATACACCTCATGAAAGTAAAACACGCTGTAGTAACTAGCGTAGATAGAGACGAACTGAAAGATGGTGGTTCAATTATTTGGTACAATACCATTACTGCCATTAAAACATTGAATCCTGATACTACCTTAGAAACCTTAATTCCTGACTTCAGAGGTTTTAAAGACCAAATACAACGCATTATCGATGCGGCACCACACGTAGTAAGTCATAACATGGAAACGGTTGAACGTATTACTAGAAAAGTGAGGATACAGGCCAAATACCACCGCAGTTTAGAAGTATTACACACCTTAAAACAAGGTGGCATGCGTACCAAAACCGGTATCATGCTTGGCATTGGTGAAACAAAAGAAGAGGTAATTGAAACGATGAAACACCTAGTAGATGTTGGTTGCGATGTACTTACTTTGGGCCAATATTTACAACCTACCAAAAAACATTTAACCCTACAGCGCTACGTACACCCCGATGAGTTTGCCGAATTAAGAGAAATTGGCTACGATTTGGGATTTGACTATGTGGAAAGTGGCCCTTTGGTTCGCTCCTCTTACCACAGCGAAATGCACGTAGTAAAGGGTTATGGTCGCAATAAATGGATAACTGAAAAGCAAACTGTTGCTACAACGGTAAATGATTTACACTAAGGTGTTGTTTATGGAAATAGCTCCGTAAAGCAGTGCCGACGAATGGTGCCAACGCCACTACAGCTACATAATTGTACCGGCCCTTGGCTCATAAAAAAAGCTACTCTGTAGTGTTTGTGTTTTGTACACCGTATTACTACAAAATAGCTTTTCCAAAAAAATATTGCTAACACCGCCCAATGTCATCTATTGGGCGGTGTTTTTATTTAACGTCCACTATTGGTTATGGCATTGGCCAATTCGGTATTAAATGCACCCATGTGCAACAATTCCTCTAGTGAAAAATGCATGCGATAACGCCAATAATGTTGGGGATTAGCCGGAACATTGATGCGCTCATCGTTGGGGTTTTGCCTACGCAATTCGGCATCGGAACCTAGTAAATCCTGCAATTGGAATACACTCCACATAGCCGGCGAATACAAATGTTGGTGAATAATGGCCTTATTTATCCACGCTTCGCAATATTGTGGAGCAATACCCCACTGCCCTAATTCATGATTGTAAAATTGTTGGGTAACCGTTCTATCCTCTTCCCACCAACCACGAATGGTACTCATGTCGTGCGTGGAAGGCGTAACTACGCTCAAATATGGCGCATCGTTCGGATGGAAAAATTGTTTTTTAGGATCTTTTGGCATTCTTTGAATTTCGAGCGACAATAAGCCAAGTTGCTTCATTACATCGGGCACACATTCAGGTACCAAGCCCAAATCTTCCCCACAAATCAGCATATTGGTTACTCTTTTCAATGCCGGCAATTTTTGCAACGCTTCCTGCATCCAAAAGTCGTCTTGCCTACGGAAGAAGTAATTTACATACAGTTCATTCAATAAATGTTGTGTATGACTATCCAAAAACTGAAACGACAATGTGCTTCCCATTGAAAAACGGAAATGGTATTGCTTGCCATGACTACCTTCTACTTCAAACAAAAGGACGTTGCTAATTAAATCGAACAGTCCTAATCGAATGCGACTAGTAAATGCATCTTTATTCCAAGCGGACAAATGCTTTTCTACTTTTTGCTGCGTGTTTACATTAGGCAACAAACTGTAATTACCGAAACCTTCGTGCGAAAGAAAAGTGGTTTTTACATAATGTGCCAAGTCGCCAAAAATGCGATCTACCACGTCGTTATTAATAAAAGGCTTGGTAAATCGATCGTAATTAAACCAAATGCCTTTTTGCTGAAATTCATCTACATGCACCGGAATAGCGGGAACAAAATAGCCCATAATGCCTTCCACTGCGTGCATAGGAATACTCCAAATACGGAAAAAACCCAGAATGTGATCAATCCTAAAAGCATCGAAATAATAGCTCATTTGTTCAAACCGTTGTTTCCACCAAGCAAAGCCATCATTCCTCATTTTCTCCCAATTATAAGTTGGGAAACCCCAATTTTGGCCTTTAACGGCAAAACTATCCGGAGGAGCACCAGCTTGCAACTGCATATGAAACAATTGCGGATTTTGCCAAGCATCGGCACCGTAACGGTATATGCCAATAGCGATATCGCCTTTAACAATAATTCCATGATCGTGCGCATATTTTGTGGCCGCCTTTAATTGCAAATGCAAATGGTATTGCACAAAAAAATGAAAGGCGATGTCCGAAAAAGCCGCACTTGAAGGCGAAGCCAATGCTGCAATTTCGGTATCGGTACAATGCCTGTAAGCAGGCCATTGGTTAAAATCGGAGGTATGGTATTCATCGCGCAAAAAGCAAAATACACTATAGGGTACCAACCAATGCTTGTTTTGTTTAAAATACTGTTGGTAGTCGGCAGTGGCAAACGTTTTTTCTTTTTGAAGCGGATAAATTTGTTTTAAAATACTGATTTTCAATTGATTAACTGCCTCATAATCTACCTCCTTCAATGCATTCAGTTGCTCTTGTTGTTGCTTAACAGACGCCAACAATGCAATATTTTCCGGCAAAACAACATCGGACAAACGCAAATACATAGGATGCAAAGCAAAGGCAGAAATGGCGGCATAAGGATACGAATCGACCCAAGTATGCGTAGCTGTTGTATCGTTGATGGGTAATATTTGCAATAGTTTCAAACCTACCTTTTGGCACCAATCGACCAATAAAGGTAAATCTGCAAATTCGCCAACCCCCAAACTTTGGTGGCTGCGCAAACTAAATACCGGAATAGCAATGCCTGCTCCTTTCCATACATGGTTCGGAAGCACCGCAAAACCGTCGTTAACAATTGTAAAAGTATCAGCCTGTTTACCCACCAATAATATCCTATTCTCACTACTTTCGTAACCAACAAATTCCTTTTTATTTACATCGTACACCCCATACTTGTAAGCGATAGGAACGTCAATATCGGATAAATCGAGGGTACAAGTAAAATATACATCATCAACGTTCCGGGCAAGCAATATCGGTTGTTGGGTATTCCACTTATTCAATGTAGGGCTACTGCCTAGCAAACACAATGTTTGTCCTTTTGCCAATAAAGGGGCTTTTACTTTAAACA
>JAIXOS010000293.1 GCA_027486695.1 Chitinophagaceae bacterium
ATCAACGAAATAGTGCAACCGTGTGTAAACGGCTTTTTAACCAAAGTGGGAAATTATGAACAACTGGCTATACAAATAGCTACTTGCTACAATGAATTGCTTTTGCATCAATTTGGCGCAAACAGTTGGCGCATTTACCAAGAAAAGTATGATTATCAGACCATTGTGCAACAAATGAATGCTATTTTGCACAAGGCAATAAGCCTCTCGAAATATGCTTAACGCCTTTGCCCCACTAGAGCAATACTATTACCAATTGTTTCTTATGCCGTTGTTTGTTGAATTAAAATAGTTTTGTTGTTTGGTTGATTGAAGTATTGGAAATACAAACAGAAGAGTTTTGATTTTTTTAGTGCACGCTTAAGCTATTGTATATGCTACCTACTTATTTTGTATTGGTGTACTTGTTGCTTTTTTTAGGCATCGCCTATTGGCTACAGCGTAAGTGGCAATGGTTTTCGGCCATGCCTTTTGCCCTTATTGCAGGTGCTTTGGTACTAAAATATTTGGTGGGCTGTGGATATGGCTATTTGTTTTGGGCTGTTTATAAAGGAGACGACACTTGGCTGTACCATCAATTATCGCTTACCGAATACGATTTGCTTCGGAAAAGTCCGGTTGCATTTGTGCAAGATTTGTTTGTACATCCGTACCATGAAAGTCAGGCAGGCACCCTTTTTAACAGTCACCAATCGTTTTGGAAAGATTTACAATACAATTTGTTATTAAAGCTGTTGGGCATATGCAATGTTGCAAGCCGGGGCAATTATTATATTAATGTACTTTTTTTTAATGCCATTACTTTTTGGGGGCATTACTATTTGTATGCTCTAATGGCGGCCCTCTTCCCAAAAAGTAAGCGCATACTACTAGCTTGTATTTTTTTGTTTCCGCCCTTGTTGTTTTGGCAAAGTGGTATTCGTAAAGACGGTTTGGTATTTACAGCTTTGTTTGGTTGTGTGTACTATTGCTACCAATGGTGCGAAACCAAAGGCAATTGGCAGCACGCACTAAAGGCTTTGTTGTTTTTTGTAGGACTTTTTTTGGTGCGCAATTTTGTTGCATTATCGTTGCTACCTGCACTTTTGGCTTACTTTATTTGTACAAAAGGCCAAGTAAAAGCCACGGGATGGGTTTTTGGAATTGTTTTCACCATATCTGCGGGGGTATTTTTTGCATCTACTTTGGGACCCGAAGCATGGAATTTGCCAAAGAAAATGGCGGAGCGGCAGGAAAAATTTTTAGAACTACAAGGTGGGTCGTACATGCCGATAGATAACCTTGCTCCTACTATTGGCAGCTACGTACATACTTTTCCAACAGCGTGGAACCATGTTTGGCTACGCCCCTACCTTACAGAAGGCAGAAGTGCCTTATTATTATTTACGGCGTTGGAAACATGGGGCACATTGGCCTTGTTACTGCTGAGTTTGTGGTGGTGGCGCAATTGGTGGACGGCTTTGCGTATGCCTGCTGTAGCAATGTTGTTAAGTATTGTACTACTCAATTATACCATGATAGGCTATACAGTACCCTTTGCAGGCGCAATTGTTCGGTATCGAGTGGTTTTTGAAGTGGTGGTAGTTTGTTTGGGAATTACCCTTATTGGTGAAAATAAATGGCGTGCGTCCACTCATCGCAATACAACTTTATAAACCCATTTCAACATTTTTAAAGGCACCAAACGCCAAGGTGTTCTAAACAAAACGAGTAAAATATATTGCTTGCCATCAATTAATTTTTCTCGGTGTATTTTATTGAAATAGGTCAACTCTTTTTTCAAATAGGCCAAACCATGTCGTCGAGTAATCGCATTGTCGCCTATTCTAAAATGCAGCAATACCTCGTTCATATTTTCAATTTGGTATCCTGCTTTCAATAAGCGCAGCCACAAGTAATAGTCTTCAAATAAGGGTACTTCTTGATAGGAACCAACCGCTTGTACGGCACTTTTTCGAAACATAACAGAGGGATGATTCAATGGATTGCGATAACGCGCAAATTTGAGCACCTCTTTGTAAGTAGCAGGAACTTTCTTAATTCTTCCGAGGTCGTGAGGGTGGTGTGTAAATTCTTCAATATTGGAACCTAAAATATCTACTTTAGGATGTGCAACTAAATAGTTGATTTGTTTTTCAAAGCGATTTGCAGCCGCAATATCATCACTATCCATTCTTGCTATCCAATTATAGGTACAATGTTTTAATCCTTCATTAAGGGCATTTCCTAAACCAACATTTTTGGATAAAGCAATCTTTTTGATTATTCCATATTTTGTTTCAAAGACATTAACAACATCCATCAAAATGTCGGAAATCGGACCATCTATTACTAAAACAACCTCAGTAGGCTTTAATGTTTGATATAACAAAATACTTTCTAACGACACAGAAAGACACGATGGTGTTTCTTTTTCATAAATAGACATTAAAACTGAGAATTTCACCATCAATTATTTGCAATTGTTGCTTAAAGATTCCTGAACATTTTTTTAAACAACTACGAATATAGTATACAGTTGAATAGATTGAGTCCGTTTGCAAGTCTAAATTATTAAATTTGATATCAAAATCGTTCGTTTCTATCACATTTAATGCGGTTCAATTGAATTTTGTTTTCTAATCTAGTTAAAAACTTAAAGTTACTTATGGGGTATTTACACAGCTTATTAAATAGCACCTCAAAATGCATGATTATTTGCACC
>JAIXOS010000436.1 GCA_027486695.1 Chitinophagaceae bacterium
CATTGAGCCTTAACCCAAGTAGTACCATTTTTGCATTGGGCTTTTTTGAAACAGCTAATGGCTGGTATAGCTTAAAAGAATACAATCCATTTAGATTGCGCAGGAGTGCGGGAGTAGGTATGCGTTTCTTCTTGCCTATGTTTGGGCTTTTAGGATTTGACTATGGTATTGGGCTAGATAGAATACAATCGGGTTCAAGTATAAAAAATGCATCTCGTTTCACCTTTATGCTTGGCTTTGAACCGGAATAGTGTCAACTTTATTTATTTTGTTATTTTCATCCTTTTATTATGAAAAAAACGACCATTGGTTTTGTATTTTTATTGCTTGCTACTTTCAGTGGCATGGCACAGCGCTACGCCGTTATTGACACCAAATACATTTTGGAAAAACTGCCGGAGTACCGCAATGCCGATTATAAAATGAAGGTCATAGGCGAACAATGGCAAAAAGAAATAGATGACAAGCAAGCTGAACTAGATAAAATGTATAAAAGCTATGAGGCAGAGCAGTACTTGCTTACCGATGAGCTGAAAAAACGTAGAGAAAACGAGTTGTTTAACCGCGAAAAAGAAATTAGAGATTTACAAAAGAGGCGCTTTGGTTACGAAGGCGAATTGTTTACAGAACGCCAAAAAATTGTAAAGCCTATACAAGACAAAGTGTACAATGCCATTCAAAAAATAGCTTTAGCGCGCAGTTACGATTTTATACTAGATAAAAGTGAGGGAATTACTATTATATTTGCCGACCCTAAATTAGATAAAAGCGATGATGTGCTAAGAGAATTAGGAATACGTCTTTAATCAATTACTACATATAACAAAACCCATTTATTAAAACACGAAAAATGAAAAAAGTTTTATTTCTATTGGCATTAACAACTAGCTTAATATATAGCAACAATAGCCAAGCCCAAGTTAAAATTGGATCTTTTAGCCAAGAAGGCGTTCTTGGATTGTTTCCTGGAATTCAGCAAAAACAAGATACTGTATTGAATAAATTCATACAAGATTCTCTAAAACCTGAGTACGATTACCAATTAAGCGAAATGCTTAGAAAAGACAGCGTTTACAAAAAAGATTCCGCTACTTTAACTGCTGGTGTGCGCGGCATTATGCAAAAAGAAATTTTAGAGCACCGCTCTAAAATTGTGAATTGGCAACAATACCAAAATCAAGTTTTGGAACAAAAATCAAACGAGTTTTTGCGCCCTTACTTACAAAAAGTGTATGCAGCTTTAGAACAAATTGTTGCTGAAAATAAATATGCCTATGTGCTTAAAGAAGATGCGTTCATTTTCCCCGTTCCTTTAAAAGACAATTTAACCATTAAAGTGGCTCAAAAGCTTAGATTGCTTTCTAAAGAGCAAGAAGCGCAATTAAAAGCCCAAGAAGCAGCAGAAGCGGAGGCCAAACAAAATGCTGGTGGAGCTACTAAACCTGCTGCCCCTAAGAAAAATTAATTCATTTCTATTATAATCAAAAAAAGCTGTCCTTTGTGGATGGCTTTTTTTATGCTTTTGTTTTGAAATAAAATGCGTAGCGTTATGCAGCAACATCAAGGATCAATTGGCATTTTTGACAGTGGTTACGGAGGGCTTACCATATTAAAAGAAATAGTGCATCTACTACCTCAGTACAATTATTTGTATTTGGGCGATAATGCACGAAGCCCATATGGAACAAGAAGCTACGAAACCGTTTACCAATATACTTTGCAGGCTGTAAATTGGTTTTTCAAGCAAGGTTGTTCGTTGGTAATATTGGCTTGCAATACGGCCTCGGCTAAAGCACTACGCACCATTCAGCAAAATGATTTGCCCAAAATGGGAGGGCTACATCATCGTGTTTTAGGCGTTATTCGACCTACAAGCGAAATTATTGGATCGTTTACCCAAACCGGAAATGTTGGATTATTTGCTACTTCGGGTACAGTGCAATCGCAATCGTATGTCATTGAAATAAAAAAATTTTTTCCGTACATACAAGTCTTTCAGGAGGCTTGCCCTATGTGGGTGCCGTTGATAGAAAACAACGAGTTTGACAATGCCGGTGCAGATTATTTTATACAAAAGCACGTAAATCAGCTAATGGCACAAAATAGCCGTATAGATACCATTTTGCTCGGTTGTACACACTACCCTTTGCTAAAAGACCGCATTCAAAAGTATGTGCCTGCTAACACAACCATTCTAGCGCAAGGAACAATAGTAGCCCATAGCTTACAAAACTATTTACAGCGACATCCGGAAATAGCACACAAGTGCACACAAGAAAGTACAACACATTACTACACCACCGATAATCCGATAGAATTTAATCAAAAGGCATCTATCTTTTTTGGGAATTCTATTATCAGCCAATCTGCACAGCTAACTTAAAGCTGATAGCCACAAACAATTAAAGCCATCTGATAATCAGATGGCTTTAATTGTTTGTATAATATTCAAGTGCTTATTCTCCGCTATTGGGTTTCACAAGGCCAAGTTTGGCTTCTAAGCTCAAGGTGGCATGTGGTACAGCACGTAAGCGTGCTTTGTCAATAAGCTTGCCAGTAACTCTACAGATTCCGTAGGTTTTATTTTCAATTCTTATAAGCGCCTTTTCTAAATGGTCTATATAAGTTATTTGCCTACTAGCCATTTGGCTCAATTGTTCACGCTCCATACTCAAGCTGCCGTCTTCCATTGTCATATAACGGTTATCGTTATCGTCGTTGCCGGCGTCGTCTTTTCTTGTAATCAGACCTTGCAAATAGGCCAATTCTTTTTTAGCGGTATCTAATTTTTTATTGATTAAATCCCTAAAATCATTTAAGTCGTTATCACTATATCTTACCATAGGTTCGGTGGATTTTTGTACAGTTTCTCTTTTTTCTAAAGGTGTATAACCCGGATTGTAAGGCACGCTTGTTTTGGTGGTTACTTTAGGGATTTTTACTTCTTTCATATTTTGCTCGTTTGGGCGTTTATCGTTTTAATTGGAATAGCCGTTAACACGTAAGATAGTTTATTTTACTTTACTTACTTGCACTTGCAATACAATTCCATTCACCTCAATATCTATGCCTGTGTGTAAATTGGCAACAGTAACAATATCAGTTGCCAAAATTTCTGTGCAAATATAGCCTTTAAACACATTGATAGTTTGTTGTAATTCAGTACTGTCAAGCATTTCAACCAAAATGCGGTCTGTAAGCTCAAATCCGCTGTCTTTTCGTATATTCTGAATTCTGTTTACAAACTCACGTGCTGTGCCTTCCATTTCCAATTCGGGTGTTAAGGTAATATCTAGGGCTACAGTTACCATTCCTTTGCTAGCAACGCTCCAACCAGGTATATCTTCTGCGGTAATTTCCACATCGCTTAATAAAATTGATTGCACTCCGGCAGCGAGGGATATGTTGATGGTATTGTTTTTTTCCAATGCTGCTATATCGTGTTGACTAAATTGCCCAATAACGGCTGCGGCTTCTTTCATTTGTGCGCCTAATCTTGAGCCTAGCGTTTTGAAATTAGCCTTTATTTTCTTTTTAATTACCCCTTCAGTATCTACGAGGTACACCAATTCTTTTACATTCACCTCCGCTTTAATAATATCAGCAACCTTTTCTAGTTGTATTTGCATGTGGGGGTCTAATACCGGTATCATTATTTTTTGCAATGGCTGCCGAACTTTGATGTTTACTTTTTTACGTAAAGAAAGCACGAGCGAACAGACATCCTGAGCTAGCTGCATACGTTGTTCCAAATCGGTATCTATTGCATTGCTGTTGGCTGTCGGGAAAAGTACATGGTGTACCGATGTGGCTTGGAATCGGTTGGTAATGGCATTCAAATTGCAAAAAACGGCTTCGCTAAAAAAGGGCGAAATAGGGGCAATTAACCTAACCAATGTTTCCAAACACTCGTAGAGGGTTTGATAAGCCGAAATTTTATCTGTTTCATATTCGCCTTTCCAAAACCGCCTACGACAAAGGCGCACATACCAATTGCTCAAATGTTCGTCCACAAAATTTTCGATGGCCCTGCCGGCAATAGTTGGTTCATAATCGTCCAAAGCTGCTGTTACTTTAACAATGAGTGTATTGAGCGACGACAAAATCCATCGATCAATCTCGGGTCGTTCTGCCAGCGGCAAATAAGCTTCCTTAAAAGCAAACCCATCAACATTGGCATACAAACAAAAGAATTGGTAAGTATTGTATAAGGTGCCAAAAAATTTGCGTTGTACTTCTTGAATGCCGGCAATGTCAAATTTTAAATTATCCCAAGGGCTGGCATTGGTAATAAGGTACCAACGAGTAGCATCGGCGCCATATTGATTAATGGTATCGAATGGATTTACCACATTACCGAGCCGTTTGCTCATTTTGTTGCCATTTTTATCTAGCACCAAGCCATTTGAAACAACAGTGGTATAGGCTCGGCCATCTATTTTATCGGTAGGAAGGCCAGCTTTTTCCAATTCTTCTATTACACTTTCTTTAATTAAGCTGCCAATTGCATGTAAAGTATAAAACCAACCACGGGTTTGGTCTACGCCTTCGGCAATAAAATCGGCAGGGTAACTTTGCGCAAACGCCGCTTTGTTTTCGAACGGAAAATGTTGTTGCGCATAGGGCATCGCACCGCTATCGAACCAAACATCAATTAAATCGGGCACACGATGCATGGGCTTACCACTTGCTGACACAAGCACAATTTCGTCTACAAATGGTTTGTGGAGGTCTAAAATGCCTTCGTGTAAATAATGTTTGTTCACATCGCCACCTAGTACATCATTCGCTTTTCTAATGGCGGTATTGAGTTCTTCTATACTACCTATGCACAATTCTTCGGCACTGTCTTCCGTGCGCCAAATTGGTAAAGGTGTGCCCCAATACCTGCTTCGGCTCAAATTCCAATCCACCATATTTTCTAGCCAGTTGCCAAAGCGGCCTTCGCCGGTGCTTTTGGGTTTCCAGTTGATGGTTTTGTTTAAAGCAACCATTCTATCTTTTAGTGCCGATGTTTTAATAAACCAAGCATCTAGTGGGTAATAAAGTATCGGCTTGTCGGTGCGCCAACAATGGGGATAGCTGTGTTCGTATTTTTCAACTTTAAATGCCCTGTTTTCCTTTTTTAGCTTTACGCAAATATCTACATTCACATCTTGGTAATTTTTTTCGTCTTTGTAGTTTTTTACATAGCGACCGCTAAATTCGCCTAGGCCTTCTACAAACTTACCCTCTCTATCTACCATTACCAAAATGCCAATATTGTTTTTGGTGCCCACTTTGTAATCGTCTGCACCAAAAGCAGGTGCTGTGTGTACAATACCCGTTCCGTCTTCGGTGGTTACAAAATCGCCAAGGATTACTCTAAATGAATCGCCGCCGGGTACTTGATTGGCTTCGTAGGGTAATAATTGCTCGTATCTACAGTTGTGAAGCTCATTCCCGGTAAATGTGGTTACAATTTGCCAAGGGATTGTTTTTGCGCCTTCAGTATAATTTTCAAAATCAGCATTTTCTGCTTCGGCCTTAAAGTATTTATTTATCAATGCCTTGGCTACCACTACTTGCACGGGTAAATGTGTGTAGGGGTTAAATGTTTTTACCAAAGCGTATTCTATGTTAGGGCCTACGGTGAGGCCTAAATTAGAGGGTAATGTCCAAGGAGTGGTTGTCCAAGCCATAAAAAACACTTCATCGTTATTAGCAGCATCGAACAAAAATTGCGATTGCGCATTTTTTACAGCTTTAAACATCACCGTAGCACTCGTGTCTTTTACATCTTTGTAGGTGCCAGGTTGGTTTAATTCGTGCGAACTTAAGCCGGTTCCTGCCGCCGGACTATAAGGCTGTATGCTAACGCTTTGGTACAGCAATCCTTTTTTGTACAATTGCTGCAATATCCACCACAAGCTTTCTATATAGTTGTTGTCGAAAGTTATGTATGGGTTGTTTAAATCTACCCAATACCCCATTTTGGTGGTAATATCGTCCCATTCTTTTTTGTAGCGCAAAACGGCTTCTCTACATTTTTGGTTGTAATCGGCAACAGATATTTTTTTGCCAATATCTTCTTTGGTAATACCCAATTCTTTTTCTACTCCCAATTCTACCGGTAAGCCGTGGGTATCCCAACCTCCCTTGCGTTTTACTTGAAAGCCTTGCATGGTTTTGTAACGGCAAACCATATCTTTCAATGTACGAGAAATTACATGGTGTATTCCAGGCATGCCGTTAGCGCTTGGTGGCCCTTCGTAAAATACAAAGGGAGTGGCGCCTTCGCGGAGCAAAACACTATTTTCAAATGCTTGTTCTTTAGCCCATTTGGCCAATATGGTTTGCTCTATTGCGGGCAAATGAAGCCCTGTAAATTCTTGGTATTTTGCACTCATACAACGCTTATCCTACTTGATTTTTAAAGGTGGCGAAGTTAATACAAAATACCACGCAACAAACGGGTAAAAAACCGACGTAGAAGTGCTGTGTAAGGTCAAAAACGGAATCGTCATTTTCCTAGTCAAAAGCGGTACTCTTAATGTGTTTTACAGCTTAATGTTAGTATGCACTTGTGGCAATGCTTGCTAGTGTAGGTAGTTGTAGCCTAACTGTAATTGTCTTGTAGCATTTGGCTGTGGTGTGCTAGCTTCTATTGGGTAATAAAGTAATGCGCGGCGATTAGGGAAAAGTATATTTCTATAATGTAAACTATATACAGCTATAAAATTCAATAAAAAACCATTATCTTGTAAGCAACACGAAAAGCATATTAGTTGACCGAAAAATAGTATTGAATAATATCTAAGAAAAATGGCAAAATATTTATTGTAAAAAAATATATGTTGTATTATTTTGAATAAAATTGAAATTTTTATGTTTTTTATCCCTAACTTTATCACATTCTAAATAAAATAAACTTGTTTGTATAAAGCGAGTTTCGCTCACCAAATACATCTTTGCTTATGATTAGCGCAGCAGCCGTTTGGCAACAATATTTAACCCCGCCGGGCATTTGGGACGAAATGAGTACCGGCAATATTATACGCGAACAATACGATAAAGTATTTGAGGCATTGCAGCATTTATCGGTAGAGGCATTACAGCACAAAGACAGATTAGCGGCCGAGTTGTTTATGAATCAAGGTATTACGTTTACTGTATACAGCGATAACAAAGGCATAGAGCGCATTTTTCCCTTCGATATTATTCCGCGCATCATTACTTCTGCCGAATGGAGCCATATAGAAAAAGGCATACAGCAACGCCTTAAGGCATTGAATATGTTTTTAAAAGATATTTATAATGAACAGCAAATAATTAAAGAGGGTGTTGTTCCTGCGGATCTTATAGCCTCTTGCCCCCACTTCACACGTGAAGTATTTGGCATTCAGGTGCCGCACGATATTTATGTACATATTAGTGGTATTGATTTGATTCGTGGAGAAAACGGTACATTTTATATCTTGGAAGATAACCTGCGTACACCTAGTGGCGTAAGTTATATGCTGGAAAATAGGGAAGTTACCAAGCGGATTTTCCCAAACATGCTTTTCGAAAATAAAGTAAAAATGGTGAGCAACTACCCGCTAATGTTGCATCAAATTTTAATACAATTGGCTCCTGCACAAGTTAGTAACCCGTATGTGGTATTGCTAACGCCGGGTGTATATAACTCCGCCTATTACGAACATACCTTTTTGGCTAGGCAAATGGGCATCGATTTAGTGGAAGGTCGCGATTTGGTGGTGGACAATCATAAGGTGTATGCAAAAACTACTAACGGACTAAAACAAGTGCATGTAATTTATCGTCGTGTGGACGATGAATACTTGGATCCGTTAGTGTTTAAGCCCGATAGCGTTTTAGGTGTGCCGGGTTTGGTAAGCGCTTACCGAAAAGGAAATGTAGCTATCGTAAATGCAATGGGTAATGGCGTAGCCGACGATAAAGCCGTATATAATTATGTGCCGGCTATGATTAAATATTATTTGAATGAAGAGCCTATTTTGCCCAATGTGCCCACTTACGAATTGAGCGATGCTGAAGCAAGGCAACATGTATTTAAGAACATCAACAACATGGTTATTAAACGTACCAACCAATCGGGAGGCTACGGTATGTTGATGGGCAATAGCGCCAGCGAAAAAGAAATAGACGATTTTAAAAAGGCGGTAGAAGCCGATCCACGCAGTTTTATTGCACAGCCAATAATCAAACTCTCTACTGTTCCATGCTTTATTGATGGCAAGTTTGTGGCACGACATGTGGATTTGCGGCCCTATGCACTTTGTGGTCCCGAAGGAATACAAATTGTACCCGGAGGCCTTACGCGGGTGGCCCTGCGTGAAGGTAGCCTTGTCGTAAATTCATCGCAGGGTGGCGGCAGTAAAGACACTTGGGTGATTGAATAGTGACCCCGGTTGCTTTGTATAGGCTTTTGTAATATAACTACCCCAAAAACCGAAAATTAGATGTTAAGTAGAATTGCAGATTCATTGTTTTGGCTTAATCGCTACATGGAGCGTGCCGACGGTATGTTGCGTACCACACTTTCTCATGCGGTATTATTATTGGATAAAGATGTTAACAGCGACTTAAGTTGGCAGCACGTGTTGGAAACTTTCACCTATTGCTCAGACGAGGAAATTGATGTGCTTAAAAACGATACACGAGCCGTACTTGATAAGTTGTTGCTAGATGGTACCAACCCCAATAGCTTAAAAGTAATAGTTACACGTGCACGTGAAAATGCAAGAGGCGCACAAGATCATATTACCAAAGAGGTTTGGGAACACGTAAATGGTTTGTATCACTATGTTAACTCGCCTGAGTTGGAAAAACAATTGCATGGCTTTCAAATGATTGAAACAATTGAACAACTGCTGCACGAAAGTACTTTGTACACAGGTGTTGCAGATAGTACCATGCCAAGAGGGCAAGGATGGGACTTTATGAACTTAGGGAAGTATATTGAAAGGTGCTTGATAACAATCGAAATAGCCGACAAGTTCTTTAGTATGATTGATTACAATTTAGAAGATGAAAAAGACATCTTACATTGGCGTCCAATGCTACTGTCGCTTTCTGGTTACGAATTGCATTTGAAAAACTATAGAAGTAATTCGTTTAACGATAACGCTTTGCACCAAGTGTTGTTTAATGGTCATTTTACACGTAGTGTTATTTATAGCCTCAATCGCCTAAACAAATACATAAGAGATGTAATGCAACTAAACGAAACGGAAGCCAAAGAAATTTTGCACAAAATGTTTGGCCGAATACGCAGTAGAGTAGAGTTTGCCGATTTTGCATCGCTTAATAAAGAAACCTTAGAACCCTTTTTAACAGGTGTAAAAGATGAAGTCAACGACTTTAGTATGCAATTTGCTCAAAACTTTTTCTCTTATTCTTAATTTGTTATTTGTAAAGTTATCGTGTTGATAAAACCATGTTTTTGTATCAACATAGTCTGCATTACGTTTAAAAACATGTGCTGTGTCATATTTTAAAGCTATCAGTTACATGTAAAAAACTATGTTTGCATTCCAAATAAACCAAACAATGTAGCTAAAGTCTGCATTTTTAACCCTACTAGCAATACCAACCACATTATTTGCATAATGCCCATTACATTGGTTGTGTATGTGCCAATGTGTGCGGTAGATTGTGCTTGAACGTTTCCTGCCAATAGTAGTATTGTTTTATTTGGCAATAAAATACCCTTATCGTTTGTTTTAATTAGTGAGTATGCCTATTTTCAAAATTCACCACGTTACCAAATATGAATACGAACATTTTGTAAAAGAAAGTAGCAACGAAATTAAAATTTATCCATATACCTGCAAGGAACAAGAAGTGCTGCAACACGAGGTGTCAATTACCAACAGTCCCGACGTACAAGTGTACAAAGATTATTGGGGTAATGGCTCCGGAATGTTCCAAATAGTACCTTTGCACCAGCAGATTATTATTGAAAGCAAACTCACTATACGTACTCATTTACCCGTAGCAAATCCGTTAAGCAATCTGCAATCATGGCCACAGTTGGCCGCTGCCAAAGCCAACAATATGCTGCTGATTGAAAGCGCTACGCCCGATGCAGTTGACAATACAGTAGCCATTAATCTTATCATTGCAGAATTACAGGTAGAAGACAAAAGCATTGCGCAAGTTTGTCAAGATTGTAACCAATACATTTTCAAAAATTTCAAGTATACCAAGGGTATAACCACCGTTGAAACTACTGTTGATGAAATACTCGACAATAAAGCCGGGGTATGTCAGGATTTTGCGCACCTAATGTTACAAATTTTGCGCACATTGGGTATTCCGTGTAGGTATGTAAGCGGATACATTTGTCCTAATAAAAATGGCATGCGTGGTGAAGGAGCTACCCATGCTTGGGTAGAAGTGTTTGTGCCCGGGGCAGGCTGGTTGGGTATAGACCCCACCAATAATGTTTGGGTAACAGATAACCATGTAAAGCTTGCTGTAGGATTGCATTTTACAGACTGTACTCCGGTAAAAGGAGTGTTTAAAGGACTAACCAATCAAAAGCTAAGTGTGTTTGTGGCTGTAGGTTACGAAGATGGTCAGGTGTTTGAAGAGGTAAATGATGTGAATATGAATTTTGAAGTAACCAATGGCAAACCTGTAAAACGACAAATTAGTCTTATAGATAGCAATCACCAACAGCAACAGCAGCAGCAATAGGGGGTTGCACAATATAAATTGTGTAATGCCGAAAAAAATGCCAACTTGCATCTCCAAAATAATTACATGAAAGGATTGCGTATATACATTATCATTACTTACATATTGTTGCCTATTGCAAGTTTTATAGGGTTGATAGACTTTTTTATGCTATTAATGGCTATTCGCCAGCCACAAGTATTGCTTGATGTATTTATCACGGGTTGTGTTACGGTTTATACTTTTGCAAGTTATCGTTTTTTAAAGCGGGTTGTTTTGCAGCCGCGCAATTGTACGGTTGGTATTGTAGATTGGATAAAAGTCAATGCCTACGTTAGTATTTTCTTCTCCTTTCGTACCCTTTATCAGAGTTTAGCATTTGTTTTCAATAAAAATTTACAACAACAAGCCATTCAGCAAGTATTGGTAGGCAGTAATTTGCCCAAAGAAAGCATACAAATGTTGCCCTCTATTGTGCAGGGTACTATCGTATTTTTACTACTATTTGTTTTGCTGCTTTTAACACACATCGTGTTGTCTTTTTTTGCCATCAAGCATTATCGTCACCACCTGAAACATGCAGAAGAATAAGTATTTAATCGTAATTTAAGTC
>JAIXOS010000134.1 GCA_027486695.1 Chitinophagaceae bacterium
CTACACCCTTTAATCCATCCTTGAGTAGGGTAATTACAAAGCCGGTTTCCATGTTGTTGTCCGATTTGCTGACGATGGCCAACCCTGTTTGGCCTACGTTATAAACCACTTTTAGCAATGTGCCTGCTCCAAAGTTTGCCGCATTTTGCCAAAGGATGCTATTGGCTTGGTCGTATGGCTCAAAATGAAAATCGGGGTGCGGAAAGTATTTGTCCATGTGCATTCGCATGTACTCAAACATGCCGCTTTTATTGTTTAAACACGTTTAACACATTGCCTACAAGTCCACCATGCACCTTTGGAACATGGTGGACTTGTAGGCAATGTGTTGTATTGTGGCATCAGAAATGCCGTTTATCTACACTTCGGGATGCCGTAAAACGAACATCCCGAAGTGCGAAACCGATACAGCGTAGGCACAGCCATACGCTGAGTGGCAGCTACGCCGAGTTGGGGGTGCTAGCATTATTTAAATCCATCTTTCATTTTTTTATATTCTCGATGTTTTATCAAAAAAGCAGTATCCAAAATAGCACTATTTTTATTTTTCTTAAAGTGCTTAACTATATAATTGTGCAATTTCATTGCTTTTGCAGAGTCCTGCCGTTCATACTCCAAGTAAATGTGAACGTAAGTAAGGTTGTCAGACACATAGGTATCTGTATGATAACGTCTGTTTACAATTGTATCTTCGTAGAAAGAGTAAACAAAAGTTGTATAATTTATTCCGTTGCTTTTTCCTTCAAATGACTTTATGTATTTGTAGATTTTCCTTAGCCGAAATGATGATATACATTGCTTTATAAAATTTTGGCTACCTATACTTTTATTTGTTGCAACTCGAACAAATATTTTGTCTTTAAAAAGAACGATGTCATCTTCGTTGAACCGAGGATAATGGTATTTTGCTCTTACCCTATCCTCGATTTCGGGTTTTACAGGCTGACACGATTTTGGCACTACAACAGCAATGTTATCGTATTGCGTGGTAAGGATATTTTTACGGTTATTGCACGAATAGATAACCCATAAAAAACAAACAATCAATATTATAAAATATTTTTTTTTCATTATTGACACTTTTTTGTTTCGGTTGACTTAAAAAATTGAAGTTTCATTGCCCCATCTTCTGCGGAATCTTTCTCGAGATATTCGACACTTTCTGTTTTTTTTACATCTAAATCTCCATTTATTTTAAATGGTGTTCTTGTAATTGATACATACTTGCTAAATAAACTCATAAATGCAGCATCTTGACCTTGGGGGACTGGTTTATTATCTACATATTTTGTTTTATTCGCCTCAATGCTAAACAATTGACTGTAATAGCTGTCGTCACTATCTATCATTATTGGTTTCTTGTTTTTATCCAAGCATACAATGCCAAAACCATCTAGCATCTCTACTTTTCTATCAATCGCTTCACAAAACAATTCAGGCTCATCAAAACTCATTGAATAGCAATAAGTAGGGTCTACCATGATTGTTACGGTTTCTTTTAAATATACTACCATTTTTGGCTTATCATCCTTGAATTTATCACAAACAGATCTATAAATCAATAAATCTCCAGGGCTAAAAAAACTACCATTCATTGGATGACTATGCATGCATCCCCATGTTTTATCAACGCCGTCTGTATGTATAGTAGAGTTCCACGTATATGTATCACCCTTTAGAGAGTTACCCTCCGATGGAGAGAAGTTATTTTTAAAATTGCCTTCTTCAAATATCATTCTCCCGTACTCTTTTTTCGTTAATTCACCTTTATTCGATTGTTCATCTGCCTTTCTTCTTAATTCTTCTATACCATCTTTTATAAACTTCTTTTGTACAGCGCTTTTGAATTTATCGCAAGGTATTTTATTCCCGTCTTTCCCCTTTTCCCCTGCTTCACAAGCAGGAGTTTCTCCATTCGCTATTGCACCTAACTTTTGAATATCCGCCTGATTGGCTATTCTTCTATCCCAATCGGTAGTTACATTTTGCACTCCCAAATCAGTATCCAAAGCATCCACATTTATCCCTACACTTTCGCCTCCGCTGTTATCGCCTAATAAACGACTGCCACCTAAAGCCTTGAGTTGGTTGTATTGCAAAATGGCATTGACAATGGTAGATTCGGACTGATTGCCATACGATAACTCCTTGTAAAAAAACTCCGTAACACCACTCTGATCGGTACTCAGCTCGCTGTGCTTGTAACCGTATTGGTATTTGGTTACAAACTTTTCGGCATCTACACCCTTTAACCCATCCTTGAGTAGGGTGATTACAAAGCCGGTTTCCATGTTGTTGTCCGGTTTACTGACGATGGCAAGTCCTATTGCGTTGCCGCCGTTATCCACCACATTGAGCAATGTGCCTGCTCCAAAGTTTGCCGCATTTTGCCAAAGGGTGCTATTGGCTTGGTCGTATGGCTCAAAGTGAAAATCGGGGTGCGGAAAGTATTTGTCCATGTGCATACGCATGTACTCAAACATGCCACCGGGGGTTTTGGGTAGTTCGGTAGCTGTGTTTTCGGGGGGACTTGGTGGCTCTGTAGGTGTTGTTAACTCAGGGAATTGTATTACTGGAATCAATGGACCTGCAATTGCCGGCGCAGAAAGCCCTTTTACCATGATGGGGTAATATTTGCAACTCATTATTAATCGCCTACTATCGGGTTCTGGTGTTAAGCCCCTTACTCGGCGTAGCTTACTATCTACGCTACTTGGCGTATGGCTGTGCCTACGCCTTCGCTTTTAAGTAGCATTTTCCACAAAAATTGAATGTATGGAATTTTTGCATGTACTAATTTTTATACTTATTAAATAAAAATTGACAGTTATTGTAATTATTAATACAAAACAACGGCGTAGGCAAAGCCATACGCCGAGTGCAATAATTATAATCTACGCCAAGTTGGGGCTTCTATCTCAATTCTGTTAGCAACATCTTC
>JAIXOS010000075.1 GCA_027486695.1 Chitinophagaceae bacterium
TCCTCGCCGCCACCTTTCAGGGTGTCGGCTGTGGGGTAACCGCTTCTTTCCCTAACGCGATGCACCTTTCAAACAAGATTTTTTCTACTGCCCCTTTACTTTATTCTTTCACACTTCGAAACGTATAGGTTTTACCGGCCTGTGTGTTGAAACGAAGATTCCCTTTTGCAGTTGCAAGCCGATTGCCCTTAGCATCTATTACCACCAACTTATTGGGCGAAAATACGTTACATGGTAAGCCCTTAACAGAGGTAATTTTTCCATTGGCTACTTGTCCGTTTTTCCATTCTATGTCCACCAAAAATGCACCGCGGGCGCGCAATCCGCATACTTTACCATTTTGCCAAGCCGAGTCAGAAGGCAAAGCGGGAAGCAAACGAATCACTTGATTATGGCCATGACTTTGTAACAGCATTTCAGCAATACCAGCTGTAGCACCCAAATTGCCATCAATTTGAAAAGGTGGATGCGCATCGAACAAATTAGGATAAGTGCCCCCACCATTGGTGATTTTTTTACCTTGGTTATCAAAAATGGGCGTAAGTAATTTTTTTAGCAATTGCAGCGCTTTATTGCCATTACCCAACCTTGTCCAAAAATTGATTTTCCAAGCCAAACTCCACCCCGTACCGGCATCGCCACGTTGTTCCAAAGTTTTCACAGCAGCATTGGCCAATTCGGGTGTAGCCCAAGGCGTAATTTCATCGTAAGGATGCAAACCGTATAAATGAGAAATGTGTCGATGTTTCGATTCGCTATCGTTCCAATCGTGCAACCATTCGTTTATATCTCCATTTTTTCCTATTCTATTAGGCGCTAACTGCGGTATTAATGTACGCAATTCGTGTTCTAAAGTCGCATCTGTCTGTAATATTTTCGCCGCTTCTGCTACTGCGCCAAAAAGTTCTCTACAAATTTGCATGTCAATTGTGGGTCCCATACAAGTGTTGGCTCTTGCGCCGTTTGGCATAACAAAAGCATGTTCGGGAGAATTAGAGGGCGCTGTTACAAGAAAATGGGTTGCCGTATCGCGAATTAAAATGGATTTTAAAAACTGGGCTGCACCCTTTATTACCGGGTAATAGCTACGCAAAAAAGTGGTGTCGCGAGTGAAGCGGTAATGTTCCCAAATATGCTCACAAAGCCAAGCCCCTCCTGTTAAAGTAGAACCCCAACTAGCTTGTTCACCGGGTGATGTAAAATGCCATGGATTGGAAATAACATGTGCCACCCAACCATCGGCATTGTAATATGCCTTAGCCGTTTTTTGACCGTTAGGCACCAATAAGGCAGTGTAGCGATGTAAAGGTGCGGCTAAAGCCGATAATCCGGTGAGTTCGGCTAACCAATAATTCATTTGTATATTGATATTCAAATGATAATCACCATTCCAAGGGGTTTGGTATTCCTGTGCCCATAAACCCTGCAAGTTGGCAGGTAAGCCATCTTTGGGCGAGGAACAAATTAACAAATACCTACCGAAATTAAAATACAATACAGGCAATTGTGCATCTGATCCATTTTGATAATAATGAACTAAGCGTTCTTGTGTACTTAAAGTGTCAATAGCTGCATGGTGCATTGGCAGTTGCAATGAACAGGCATTATACAATTTTTGGTACTGTGTTAGGTGGTTGGTTTTGTAGCGAGCGTACTCTTTGACCGTTATTGATTCTACCCATTCAGCTACTTTTTTTTCTGGCACAATGGCAGAATCGAGCTTACCGCTAATACTGTTGTAATTGGTAGCTGCACTAAATACCAACAAGCATGAGTCTGCATTGCTGATTTGAAGCGAAAGATTATCGCTTTTTAACTCCCCACCCCAAGGAATACATTTTAATTGCGAGGCATATTGCATACCCCAACCATTTTTATTGTTGAGTTGTCCGCGCAGGTGAACAGCATTGTTTTTGACCAAAATTTTGGCGTTTTCTTTTCTCTCTAATGCCAAAGAAAAATTAAGCTTGGTTCCCTTGGCTACAAGTTTTACTAGGTACACGTTTGTTCCAAAGCTAATAAATGATTCTTGTTGTATTTGTGCGTCATTTTGATATTTCCAACTAATGTTACTGATGGCTTGTTGCAAATTGAGGCTTCGCTTGTAAGCAGTAACGGTGTTTTCGCTTTTTTTCCAATTGATTAACAAATTACCCAAGGTTTGGTAACAGCCAAAATGTTCCATTTTGCCATTTTTTGAGCCTGGACCGCTACATGTAAATTGCTGTTGCAGCAATGTTTGCGCGGCTACATTATTACCGGCTAGCAACAATTTTTGTATATCGGGAAGAAAGCGGTATGCCTCTTTTCTATCGGCCTCCTGTTCTCCACCCGACCACAAAGTTTGCTCATTAAGCACAATTTTATCGGTTAGCGTATCACCAAATTGCATGGCACCCAACTTGCCATTACCTAAAGGCAAGGCTTCGTGCCAAATGTTGGCAGGCCGTTTGTACCAAAGCACTGCATCTGCTTGTGCACTTACCCACTCAAAACACATCAATGTAAACAATAGTGTAACTACTTTTTTCATCATTATGGCTTTTTTATAAATCCAATCGTTCAATAACTTATTTTTTTGTACAAATAACTATTGCAATGCAAACTTTATCAAATTAAATGAGTTTTTATTCAACTTAATTTTTAGTTGATTTTTCTCCATCATTAACTTGTGCTGCCTAGGAACTACTTCGTTTGGCTTATCAATAGAATTGACCCAATTTCGATGCTCGGCTCTTAATTCCGTCTGTGTTATTTCCGGCACATGGGCTGTGCTAGTATAACCTATCAATGTACATTGAATGTCTTTATTTACATTACCAACATTGACTATTTTCAATATAATCGTATGATTTGCAGAATCAACCACAGCCGATGCATACAAACTATCCTGCCCTGCTATTGGTTGGCTAGGATTGGTGCTATTTAAAAATGGAATGACATAATCGCCTTTGTTTTGAGCAAATAATGCCTGAACGTAATAATTAGGAGTTTTAACCATTTGTACATTATCGAACCAAATTAAATCGGGCTTCCATTGCCAATTATCCACATGCGCAAATAGTGGTGCGTATGCAGTCATGTGAACCACATCGGCATTGCGCTCAAAGCCTGTCATTAATGCCGCCTCACACAATGCACTTTCAAGGTTGTTACTTCGGTTAGATACATGGCAAGCATATTCACCGGCAAATACTTTAGGCCCTTGCCTATTGTATTGATCGTAACGAATTGCATTTTTTAAAAACCATTCAGGGCTTTTATAAAAGTGTTCATCGACCAAATCAACCGCATTTTTTTTCATTTCCGTCCATCCATATTCAAACTTATCGCCTTCTGGTCCGGGACCTGAGCTACCAATAATATTGATATTGGGATATTTTTCGCGAATTGCTTTAATAAATAGTGGTAACCGGTTGGCATAAGGCTCTTTCCACTGTTCGTTTCCTACGGCCAGAAATTTTAAGTTAAAGGGGGCAGGATGTCCCATGTCGGCACGAATTTTACCCCATTTAGTAGCAGTAGATCCGTTGGCAAATTCTATTAAATCGAGCGCATCATCAATGTAAGGTTGTAAATTTTCCGGTGCGCAATGCTGTTTGTCATCAAAATTTTCAAATTGACAACTTAATCCGCAATTAATTACCGGCAAAGGTGCTGCACCGATATCTTCACTTAATAGAAAGTATTCATAAAACCCCAACCCAAATGACTGATAATAATCAGGGAATCGTCTATGACCGAAGGTGTAGTTCCAACGATTGATGATTGTAGGTCTGTTTTCTACAGGTCCAATGGTATTTTTCCATTGGTAGCGAGTAGCCAAAGTAGAACCTTCTACAATGCAACCTCCTGGAAATCTGAAAATACCGGGCTTCATGGTTTCCAATGCTTGCGCAAGATCGTTCCGCAAACCATTTTTCCGTTTTTTATAAGTATTCTGTGGAAACATTGAAATGTGATCGATATCTAATACGCCTTTGTTCACCAAACTAATACGCAAGCGACCTTGCTTGGTTGTTTGCCACGAAGCCAATGACGTTTCGTATTTGCGCCAATCAGTACCAAATATGGAAACGACTTTGTTTTGAATAACGGTATTATCTGAAGTAAGTAGTTCAATTTTTAGTTTGACGGTATCAGAAGCAGATGCGACATTTCTAGCATAAAAATACACGTTGTATTGTTCGTTTTGGTGAATGCCCATACCTCGAAATCCAGAGTTTTCAAAGCCACTACCCGACAATTCATTCGAAAAGGATAAACGTGCAAAATGCGGATTGTTTGGGAAACAAGGTTTTTGGGTAAGAATGCTTACATTGCCAAAAGCCTCCCAACCCATTAAAGGATTATCGAATTCAAAAGAGCGGTTTTTGACAAGCTCGGCATACAAACCACCATCGGCAGCAAAATTAATATCTTCAAAAAAA
>JAIXOS010000292.1 GCA_027486695.1 Chitinophagaceae bacterium
GACCTTATTATGTTACAAGTACAGGTATTACGCAACAATACAGACTGGGCAAAAGAACGTTTGGCAGTAAAGCATTTTAAACAAATAGCATTGGTAGACGAAATTATTGCGCTAGATGATGAAAGAAAAAAATTACAGCTTGAATTTGATACGGTTCAGTCCAAAATAAATGCCGCATCTAAAGAAATTGGTAAATTGATGGCTACCGGACAACAAGATGCAGCAGCAATTGCCAAACAAGAAGTGGCTACCAATAAGCAAATGGCCGCTGAATTTGCTAGTGCGTTGACCGAAACGGAAAAATCATTGCAACAAAAACTGATTGCATTACCCAACTTGCCTGCTGCCGAAGTGCCAATTGGCAAAACTCCTGAAGAAAATGTTGTGGTAAAACAAAGTGCCGATATTGCTCCCTTGTATGCCGGAGCTGTAGAACATTGGCATTTGCTCGACAAATACAATTTGGTCAATTTTGAATTGGGCAATAAAATTACCGGCAGTGGATTTCCGGTATATATAGGCAAAGGAGCCCGATTACAAAGAGCATTGGTACAATGTTTTTTGGACTATAATACTGCCGCAGGTTATGTAGAATATTTGCCACCTTTCATGGTTAACGAAGCAAGCGCCTATGGTACAGGACAACTGCCCGATAAAGAAGGCCAAATGTACCATGCCACCGAAGACAATTTGTACCTCATTCCAACTGCCGAAGTGCCGGTAACCAATGTGTACCGCGATACCTTGCTAAAAGAAGAAGAATTGCCCATCAAAATGACAGCCTACAGCCCTTGTTTTAGAAGAGAAGCGGGTAGTTATGGCAAAGATGTACGTGGCCTAAATCGGGTACATCAATTTGAAAAAGTAGAAATTATTCAAATTGTGCATCCAACAAATAGTTACCAAGTATTAAACGAAATGGTAGCGCATGTGGAAGGTCTTTTGCAATTACTACAACTGCCTTACCGCATTTTGCGCCTATGTGGCGGCGATATGGGCTTTGCAAGCGCTATTACTTACGATTTTGAAGTGTACAGTGCTGCGCAAAAAAGATGGTTGGAGGTAAGTAGTGTGAGCAATTTTGAAAGTTTTCAAACCAACCGTATGAAGTGTAGATACAAAGATGCTACCGGTAAAACGCAATTGGCACACAGTTTAAACGGTAGCTCATTGGCATTGCCTCGGATAGTTGCTTGTTTACTCGAAAACAATCAAACTGCCGAAGGCATTGTGCTTCCCGAAATATTGCATCGCTATTTTGGTGCATCCATCATCAATTAACCCATACTTATTGTGTTTTTATTTGTACAGCGGTGCATATGGAATTACGACCTCCATATGCACCGCTTTTTTTGTATACTTTAACTATACCCACAATCCACCATTTTAGCCAAATACAAAACTGCTAATTTCCTCTACATACTGCCTATTGTTGCATAGGCGCGGCACTTTGTGTTGGCCGCCCAATTTCCCTTTGCTGTGCAGCCATTTGCTAAAACTACCTTGTGGTAATATTTTTACAATAGGCATGGCCAAAGCAATGTTTTTGTGACGCTTGGCTTCGTAATCGCTGTTGATATGTTGTAAGGCTGAGTCAAGAGCAAGTACAAATGCATCTAATTGTTTGGGTGGTGTATCAAATTCAATCAACCATTCATGTGCACCGTTGGCTTCATCGGAAAAATAAATGGGTGCCGCAGTGTAATCGGTCACCATACTTTGTGTAGCTATTGCCGCCAAAGCAATAGCATGGTCGGTATTGTCTACCATTACTTCTTCGCCAAAGGCATTAATATAGTGTTTAATGCGGCCACTTACCTTTATTTTGAATGGATACAGCGAGGTAAAATAAATGGTATCACCAATCAAGTAACGCCATAAACCTCCATTTGTGGTAATTACCGGCGCATATTGTTTGTGTAATTGTACATTATCTAGGCCGATAGTGGTAGGATCTGCCTTGCCATATTCTTCCAACGGCATGAACTCATAAAAAATTCCGTGCTCTAAAAAAAGCAACATTCCGTCTTCGTTGGGGTTGTCTTGAGCGGCAAAAAAACCTTCACTTGCATTGTACATTTCTAAATATTGTACACCATGCCCCATGATTTTGTTAAACTGCTCCTTATAAGGCACAAACGATACCCCACCATGGATATACAATTCCAAATTGGGCCAAACCTCTTTAATATGGGTTTTGCCAGTCATTTGCAAAATGCGTTTCAGCAAAACAAGGGTCCAAGTGGGCACTCCCGAAATCGACGTTACATCTTCCTCAATGGTACTTTGAGCCAAAAGTTCTATTTTTTGTTCCCATTCGTCTAACAAAGCAATAGACAATTCGGGTGTTTTAATCCAATTGGCCCATACCGGACTATTTTGCAACAATACGGCACTCAAGTCGCCAAACTGAATGGTATCGTTTGCCTGACTCAATTGGTGACTTCCGCCAATCACCAAGCCCTTACCCGTGAGTAAATCGCTTTCGGGATGATGAAAATAATAAAGCGTAAGCACATCTTTTGCCGCTTGATAATGGCAATCGGCTAGGCTAGCATCGGTAATAGGTATAAACTTGCTTTTGCTGCTAGTGGTGCCGCTACTTTTGGCAAACCACGTTACGGGCGTATTCCAAAGCAGGTTTTCCTCGCCTTGCATCAACCGTTCTATGTAGGGTTTTAAATCGTTGTATTCGTGTATGGGAATGCGTTGTTTAAATTCTCGTATCGAAAACAGCTTGGTAAGTCCATACCTGCGTCCAATTTCGGTATACTGCGCATGTGTTACAATATCTTGCAACACATCGCGCTGTGTAGCTATCGGATTGGCAATCCACTGTTCTATACGCCAATGTCTGAACCTAATTAATCGCGATATGGTGGGTGACAGTAGTTTCATGTGGCTAGTAATCGGCAATTTAAGGTATCTGCTTTACATCTGCAAAGCAAAATAAGCAGTCTTTATTGGTATATCCATTCATTAATATCCATATTTATGTTAAATACATACCCATATGGCCACTTTCAATTGTCAGGAAGGTTTTGTTGCAACTTTTTTTCAACCCGACTGTGCAGGTGGTTCTACTAAAATATAAATAGGTAATCGTATTTTTGACTATGCAAATACAACAACCTGGAATAAAATATTTTATTCCTGCCATTATTTATTTTTTCATTACACTCTATTTATTTACCATTCCGGGAAAGCAGCTCCCATCTGCGGAATGGCTCAACCTTATTTATGCGGATAAATGGGTGCATATGGGCTTATTTTGCATTTTACAAATCACTTGGTGTTGGCCATACACCCAAACTAGCTTCACTTCCTTACAACTAAAAAAAACGTTTGTGACCATTGCTTTGGTGGCACTCTTGTATGGTATTGTGATTGAGTTTGTTCAAAAATATTGCATTCCTAACCGTTCGTTTGATGGCTTTGATATTGTAGCCGACGGGCTTGGTGCTGGCTTTGGATGCGTCTTTAGCATACAGGTTTTAATAAAATAAAGGATACATAATCTACTAATAATCAAATAATTAATCTACTAAAATAGCATCACCGCTACATGGTAGCTTTTTGTATGGTACTAGCCAAGGGCTGTTGCTACATAGCATGCTTTAGTGGCGTTGGCACCGTTCAACATTTGTTCTTTACTTGGGCAATGTCGCAGCAGCAAAAAAATGGTTTCCGGAAAAATAAGCACCCTTTGGACAAAAAAATTGGCCCCGATAGACATCGAGGCCTCAACCAAAACTAACTGCTTATGAGAAAAAATTTGAGAATTTTATTGTTCTAACTATATATACGCAATTATTGTGCCAATAGTTGCCACAACTTGTACTAAAATGTTGGCGTTGTATTGTTACTGTAAAATTGAAGCGTTGTGTGCAAACTAAGTGTGAAAGAAATAATAAAACCCCTGCCTTTCGGAGGCACGCACATGAATTTAAGATTTTGTTATACTAACAAATAGTTAAAGGCTTAGTGAAGAATACAGTGTGGTGCAACTGCGTACAAAAATCCTAGCAATTGAAGTAATTTATAAGAATTGGCGAGGAAATGCGACAGTCTAAAAACCGGGAAATTTAGACCTTTTTACCTACTTAAAAGCCCACCTGTACACTTACAAGTGGGCTTATTTTTTAACGAGAATATAAATCCCGCCGGATTGATGCGTTTGGTTAGCCACCAATCACATTCCTCATTTCCGATGGAGGAATACCAACAATCATTTACTCTGCCGACGCGGGCTTGTTCAAAATTTGCCATAGTTGGTCTTTCAATGCGGTAAGACCCATTTCTGTAACCGACGATATAAATAAATGTGGCACATTCGGCGGTAATTCGGCGGTAATTGCTTGTTTCAATTCGTCGTCGAGCATATCGCTTTTGCTGATGGCTATGATGAAATCTTTTTGCAACATTTCGGGATTGTATTGTGCCAATTCGCTACGCAGAATGGCAAACTCTTTTTTATGGTCGTTGCTATCGGCAGGAATTAAAAACAACAAACAGCTATTGCGTTCTATGTGGCGCAAAAACCGATGACCTAAGCCTTTACCTTCCGATGCCCCTTCAATAATACCCGGCAAATCGGCTATACAAAAACTTTTGTCGTTCCTATAAGCAACCATACCCAATTGTGGTACCAATGTAGTAAATGCATAATTGGCAATTTTGGGTTTTGCTGCAGTAATAACACTTAGTAGCGTGCTTTTGCCGGCATTGGGAAACCCTACCAAACCAACGTCGGCCAATACTTTCAATTCTAAATTTTTCCAGCCCTCTACCCCTGGTTCGCCGGGCTGTGCATGTTCTGGCACTTGGTTAGTAGGGGTAGCAAAGTTGGCGTTACCAAGACCTCCTCTGCCCCCACGCAACCAAACAATTTCTTGACCGTCTTCCAAAATTTCGGCCTCAATTTCGCCGGTTTCTTCATCGCGAGCAATGGTACCTAGCGGAACTTCAATAACAATATCATGTCCTTCGCGACCTGTACAATTGTTTTTGCCACCGCTTTCGCCATCTTCGGCAATCACATTTTTATAGTAGCGTAAGTGCAACAAAGTCCACAAGTTGGCGTTGCCTTTTAGAATAATGTGGGCGCCACGTCCGCCGTCGCCGCCATCTGGGCCACCTTTGGCTGTAAGTTTATTGCGCATAAAGTGCCTTGCACCCGCACCACCGTGACCGCTGTGGCAGAAAATACGTATATAATCGATAAAATTGTTTCTCTCAGACACTACTGTTGTTGAATTTATGATGAAGGGCAAAGGTAACAATAAGTTGCAGGCCAACACTGTTCTAAGTTGAATACGGTGAAGTAGCACCCTAAGGGCACTTGTGGCCACAGTAACCAAGCCTATCATTCCCCCCTTAGGAAAGGAAATTTCCTCCAACGAAGGGCGAAGTAGGTTTACCAGCGTTAAGGATTGAAGCGGTTACCCCACAGCCAACAATCCCGCAGGGTTGGTGGCGAGGAGTAAAAGCGAAAAGCCTGACCCGAAGGGGAACGCCCTAATACAATTGGTCTACCATTTAGGCGGTGGTATTGCACACCAATAATTGCTGCAATATTTGGGCAAACAAAGGCCTTTCGGCTACCGTATGTTGCAAACATTGTTGGCGTAAATGGTGGAGTAGTTGCAGGGTGCTACCCTCAGAGGGCGTATTGGTTTCGGCATGTTGCAACAAATCGTCTAATAAATAGCCAAAAGCGCGCACTTCAATTTGTTGTAAGGGCAGGTGGTAAGTAGGCGGTAGCGATTGGTAAATGGTGGCGGCGCCAAAATCGCCAAAAATACAGTGCTGCTGCTCGTTGATGAGGATGTTGTGCGCATACAAATCGCCGTGGCTCAGTTGTTGTTGGTGCAGCTGAACGCATACCTGCGCCAAAGCAATAGCAATGGTGCAAATTTGGGCAGTAGAAAAGCGGGTATTGGGTAAATACACATCGCGCGTGCAACTTTCAAAGGTTGGGGTGATACCCAAAATTTGGTAATGATTGGGTATAAGGTCAAATACCAAGGCTTGTTTTTGTTGTGGATGTTGTGTTACTACCCCTAGTACCGACACCAAGTGTGGATGAGCGCCTGCCAATATACATGCATTGATTTCGTCGTCGGGTAAGCCATCGCTAGTAACTTGGCCTTTAAATTCTTTTACCGCCACTTGTTCATTGGTTGGCAAGTAGGTAGCATGATATATGTTGCCCGAAGCACCTTGTCCTAATGAATGATTGATTTGCAGATGCGACCACTGGTAAAGCGGAAGTTGGGTAGCCATAGCAGGCGGCTGTACAAAGGGATTACCGGCAAAAGCCAACCATGCAAGGCGAGGCATTTGCAGTAACCACTCAGGCAAATGGGTAAGTTGATTGGCCGAAATGCGCAACAGTTGCAAATGCTGACAATGTGCCAAAGTGTTAGGAAGGCTTTGTAGCTGATTACCTGCAAGCATGAGTTTTTGCAGGTACGTGCAAGCACCAATATCGTTGGGCAATTGTTGTAATTGGTTGTTGGTCAAAATAAGCCATTTTAATGCCGGCGGAAATGACTGATTAAGTATGTGTTGAATGCGGCACGATTTAAAACCAATCATTTCCAATTGTGTGCATTGGCCTAGTACGTGAGGAAAAACGGTAAAGGGATTGTTAGATGCAAAAAAAACCTTTAACCGTGTAAACCGAGCAAAGTTGTTGGGTAAATGCGTTAATTGGTTGTTGGACAAATCGAGTATTTCCAATGTATCGGCCAACGAAAATAAGGCTTCGGGGAAGGTGGTTAAATTGCAAGAAAGTTGTACCCTTTTGGCTCCGGCAAGTTGTCCGGACTGTAATTGTTCTATAGTATGTTCCATGCTTGGGTGTTTGCAAATAGGAATTTGGGAGACAACGGTTTGGATTGATTACTAGCGAAAGTTGGGCTTGTGCTACTGAAGCAATACCCACCACTTTAGGGTTGTAATTGGTACAAAACCCAAATATCGTTAATGGTGTTGATGTGTTTTTGGTGTAAATACTCGTTGATGCGCCAAAGCAGCGTCGAGGAATATTGCACAGGTCGATAACCCATTTGGTACAATTGGTTTCTTTTGCCGGCAATATCGTTAAAGGTAATAGCCAACAAAGCAGGTTTTTGGGTCAGGCTGTCAAAAGCTTCCTGCGAAGCAATTTTAACAAATTGCAAATTGGGCAACCCTTTTTGATAAAACGTTAATGGCAAGGTGCTTTCTGTTTCCAACGGACTTCGGTGAATACAGTGTATGGTGGTTTTGGTACCGGCAAAGTGCTGTTGCAGGCTGCGGGCAAAATGCACCGTTTGCGCATAAGGCGTAAACAAAAAAACAACCAATAAAAATACATTAAGTCCTATACCCATATAAGCGCAAGCTTTTATCACTCCCCGCAACCAAGGGCGGCATTGTTGGGTGTAGGTATACAAAGCGGGTAGTTGCCAAGCTATTAAAATGGGCAACACATTGAATACAGGAAATAAAAAGCGCTCTTCTTTATGGCCAACCATACAATGCCCCACCATAAAAAACAATACCGACAATACCAAGGGATGCTTGTACTGTTTGATGCAGCTATATAGCCCCACGCCAAACAGCAGTACACTTAACAATGGTGCCGATACCACCGCCGCTAAAATAGCGATGTAATTAAGAAACGAACTTGTACCAAACGAATTGGCAACGCCGCCCATGATATTTACCTTAAAGTAGGTATAGGGCGTGAAAATCCATTGATGATAAAACAAGTAATCTAAGTAGATATTGACCAAAATGCTGACCAACAAGCCTGCCATTACAGCGGCAAATCCTTTGTATTGTTTGGCTATCAATACTTGCCAAGTACACCAACCTGCAATAGCAAGTCCCATTTGAAAGCGCGCATAAAAGGATAAACCAAATACAAAACCTACCCATACGGCGGTGGCTATTTTTTGAGAGGGCAAATAATGCACTGCATACCACCACAAGGCCGCAAAAAATAGCCACGAAGCCAAAATTTCGGAACTAAAGAGCGATCGGATAAATGGAAAAGCCCAAGAACAATTGAGCAATAGCAATGCGATATACCGTATTTTTTTTCCGGTATCTTGTACATAGTACAACGTCATTCCCGAAAAAAGTAAAAACATACTTAAACCGGTCAACAACTGCAAAATGGTGAGTTGGGTAAATGGATTGTCAATACCTATCGATTGGCACAACAAAAAAAAGGCGGAAAAAAGATGTATTTGCAACGAAGGCCGAATCATGGCTTTCAATTCCCAAATAGGCGCAGTGCCATTGGGATTGCCCAAATGGTATTGCGAAAACTCAATGATTTGAAAATGCTGATCGGGATGTAAAAAACCTACTGCATTGTACGAAAAAACAATTTGCAGCAACAGCATGGCTAGTAATAACCAACGCAAATTGGGATCATTTTTTAGCAGTGGACGAATGGAAGAAAACATGAAAGTTTGTTTATTCGATGATTGTTGCAAACACAGTAACAGATAAAAAAGTGCACTATTTTATTCAATTACAGGCTATTGTGACTACCATCGCAATAGGGCGGATTTTTGGTTTGCTTACAGTTGCACAACCACACTTCGGATGTTTCGGCAACACTAATTTTTTGACTTTTGTATGGAAAAACTGTTTCGCCCTCTTGGTTGGTAGTGGCAAGGGTTTTATGGGCGCCATCGCAAAAAGGATTGGTTTGGCTAAGACCACAGGTACACCATGCATAGGTTTTGTTGGCTTCGAGGGTAACTTTGGTTGGTACTACCTTTGAGAAATTGGACATGATATCTATCTTTTTAATTTTGTTGGTGGTAAAAATAGCTCGAAATTGTTCTAAAAACCCAATAATAACCCATTTGGTTGCCTCCAAAATAACCTTTTTAAAGTATATTCGCTAAAAACAACATTTTGCCCACTGTATTTTACAAATTCGGATGGAGGTTTTATTTTGTTAGTTTCGATTGTAGCGAACCGCCACATATCCATGTTGGTAACGATGCCAATAAAATTTGCAAATTTTGGTTACTAGACAACGCTTGTACCTTTGCCGATAACCAAGGCTATACAAAAAAGGAACTTCGTTTAATTGAAACAACCATCAATGAAAATATAGTAATACTAAATAAAACATTTTATGAATTTTGCAAAAACTACACAAAATGAATTTGCACTGAGTTGGATAGCAAAATTAAAGTACAATAATTTACCAAGTATAAAAAATATTGCTTTTATAAAAGACGAAATCGCTTTTGTACTGAGCGATGGAAGAGTGGTGTACATACCACTGAAGTGGAGCAAAAAATTACTTCACGCCACTCCCGCTCAACGAGCCAATTTTAAAACCAATGGTATCCATGTTTTTTGGGATGATATTGACGAAATAATTGGTATTAAAAATGTACTTTTTGGCAAGCACTTGCATATTTAAAAGTTGTAAGTACATCTCTACTCGCAAAGGATTTTTGGTGTTTTTACAGTTGCACAGCCACGCTTCGGATGTTTCAGCAACGCTAATTTTTTGCCTTTTTTACGGAAAAGCCGTTTAGCCCTATTGCTGGGTGGGGGTATAGGCTTTGTTGGTAGGAAGTGTGTTCATATTGTTGCTAGGTAAAGGTTAACTTTGTACACTGTAAAAATAAGTACTTAACAAGCAAACGATGAACGACAAATTTTTTTGACTTGTTGTAACCACCTGTATTTTAATTTTATTTTAGATGAAAGTAACCGGTTTTACGTTTATTCGCAATGCAGTAAAGTTAGATTTTCCAATTGCCGAAGCCATTCAATCTATTTTGCCACTGTGCGATGAAGTGGTGGTGGCGGTTGGCGACTGTAGTGATGAAACTAAGGCATTGGTTGCAGCCTTGCATCCGAACAAAATTCGTATAATCGATACCATTTGGGATCCGCAAAAAAATGCACGTGGCGAAGTGCTTGCAGATGAAACCAATAAAGCGATGGCTGCTATTGCTAACGATACCGATTGGTGCGTGTACATTCAAGGCGATGAAGTAATGCACGAAAAAGATTATCCGGCCATTAAGGCCGCAATGGAACTATACCAGCACAATACACAAGTAGATGGTTTGCTGTTTAAATACCTACATTTTTACGGTTCGTACGATTATGTTGGCGCTTCCGGAAAATGGTACCGAAACGAAATAAGAATTGTAAAAAACAATTGTGGCACCTATAGTTATCGGGATGCACAAGGATTTAGAAAACAGAACAACCAAAAGTTGCGTGTAAAAGCAATCAATGCCCATATACACCATTATGGTTGGGTAAAAGAACCCAAAACCATGTATGTAAAACAGCGCAACAACGATGTAATATGGGGCGGACACGATAGAACTGAGGTGGAAAACAGGGTATTGCCGGATGTTGCGTTTGATTATTCGGAAATAGATGCCCTATCACTCTTCCGCGGTACACATCCGCTTGTGATGCAACCACGAATAAACCGAGCTAATTGGAAGTTTGATTTTGATATTTCAAAAAACAAAATAACAGTTAAAGACAAGTTTAAAAATATTTGCGAAAAACTATTGGGATTCCGTCCTTTTGAATACAAAAACTATACGTTGGTATAATTTTTTTGTTCTAAGGCTAGGGTAATCGTCTGTTTTAAAGCCACATACATGTCCCAAATATGTTCGGCTGCGGTTGGTGTAAAACGAGGCATAGAGGCTATGTTATTGGTAGCATTTATGTTGGCTATTTGTTCCAACAAGGCAGCATTGTTGTTGTCAGGTTGGTAAAATGCAATAGCCGATTGGTTTAAAATAGTGGGTTCGGGTACGTTATTGCTACCCCAATAAATAGGTATACACCCTGCTTGTATGGCTTCGAATACCTTTTCGGTAACATAGCCCGGATAATTGCTGTTTTCGGGACAAATATTATACGCCACTTGTTGCAAATAGGCTATTTTATCATCGCGAAATTTGATTTTCAAATCTTGTGTATTGTTGAGCAATTTTCCGGCACAAGCTACTGAACCACAATTTTTTTCAATAAACGACACCATTTTTTTGCGTTTGCCTGCCCGTTTGTCGTGGCTTGCTATCATGGCAAACTTTATAGGACGATCTAATGTGTTGGTAGAAAAATTGTATTGGTGAATGATTTTTTCAATTGTGGCCTTATCGGCATCGGGCGGAAATAAGTACGATACCCAAAGTGGTAAGCGAACGTAGTTAGGGGCCGTCAGGAAATCGCTTCCTATAGCTACATCGGCAATATCTAACGCATGATTTTGGTATCGCTTAAATGCTTTGTAATGCACATTTTCACCACTAATAAATAAATTTAACTCTTGTTGATTGATAGTTGGCACACGACCAAATACTGAAAAAATATGACAGCAGCGCTGCGGAGGTAATAGTTGGTGGTGCTGTAAAAATTGATTCAGCCACAAGGTGGAATAGTTGTTACTAGGCCACATATTGCTTACTTTCAAGCAACTGTTTACTTGTATTGTATTGGGTTTTTTAGAAAAAAGTGAAACTAAAAAATTCATTCTCAATTCATTTATATACCTTATCGACTTTAAAATTCACTTGGCAATTTAGCCTTTATACAATTATTTTGTAGTTTTTTAAATTTTTATCATAAGTTCATTTAGGCTATGTTTCATATAATCGTACGCCGCGTTTTGAACAATAGATACCGCAACCATGAACAGCAGCACTCCAAAAGCTTACGATTTTTTAATAGTGGGGGCGGGACTTTTTGGAGCAACTTTTGCTTATTGGGCAACCCAATTTGGAAAAAAATGTTTGGTAATAGATCAGCGCAGCCACACAGGGGGCAATACTTTCTGCGAAGATTATAATGGTATCCAGGTACACAAATATGGTGCACACATCTTTCATACCAACCACGAACCTATTTGGAAATTTGTAACTGGATTAACGCCTTTCAATAGATACACCAATAGTCCTTTAGCTAATTGCGATGGCAAACTCTACAATTTGCCGTTTAATATGAACACGTTTTACCAGCTATGGGGGGTAATTACTCCAGAGCAAGCAAAGGCAAAACTAAAAGAACAAACAGCAGCCTACAGCCACCTAGAACCCGCTAACCTCGAAGAACAAGCATTGAAACTTGTTGGCACAGACATTTACAACAAACTTATTAAAGGCTATACAGAAAAACAGTGGGGACAATCTGCTAAAGATTTACCGGCATTTATTATTAAACGATTGCCATTAAGATTCACCTACGACAATAATTATTTTTCCGACAAATTTCAAGGAATACCGATAGGCGGATACAATCAACTCACAGCTGCTTTACTTAAAAACATTGAAGTTAAACTCAATGTCAATTTTTTTGAAGACCAAAATAGCCTACGCAATATTGCACAGCACACCGTATATACCGGTGCAATTGACGACTTTTTTGATCATACATTCGGAACCTTAGAATACAGAAGCCTCGATTTTAAACATAACGTTTTAGATACAGATAATTATCAGGGCAATGCCGTTGTTAACTATTGCGATGCACACGTAGCACATACTCGCATTATTGAGCACAAACATTTTGAATTTGGTACGCAAGCACATACGGTTATTACACACGAGTATCCGGCAGCGTGGTCAAAAGGGGCAGAGCGTTATTATCCTGTAAACAACGATAGTAACAACAAAATATTTAAACAATACCAACAAAAAGCACTAGCTACAGAAGCCAATGTCATTTTTGGCGGTCGTCTTGCAGAATATACGTATTATGATATGCATCAGGTAATTGGGTCGGCTATTCATAAGCTGAACCTGTTTTTTGAAAAAGATATTTATCAGTTGATTAAATAAAGTGTATGAAAGTAGTTGCTGTTGTTGTAACCTATAATCGTTTGGCATTACTACAAGAATGTATTGCAGCATTGCGAAATCAAACTTTTTCCATTGCCGAAATATTGGTCATTAACAATGGCAGTACCGACGGAACAACCGAATGGCTAAATCAGCAAACCGATTTACAAAAGGTACACGAAGAAAATAAAGGCGGCACTTGGGGCTTTTACAATGGCATTAAAAATGCGTATCGCTTTCAACCCAATTGGATTTGGATTATGGACGACGATACTGTACCACACACCAATGCACTTGAAAAAATGCTGTTTTGTTTACCCAATATCAATAAGTTTGGATTTTTAGCCAGTAAAGTAATTTGGACGGATGGCAATGAGCATCAAATGAACATACAACATGCCGATACCAAACACCCCGACTTTACCTCTTTTCAACAACAAGATATTACCCTAATACAACACAGTTCATTTGTGTCCTTATTGGCCAATCCCATAGCTATAGAGCAAGTAGGATTACCTATAAAAGAATTTTTTATCTGGAAAGATGACACAGAATTTACCAAACGCATCATCAAAGCCGGTTGGTATGCCGGTTTGGTTAAACAAAGTGTTGTTGTACATAAAACGGCTGCCAATTTTAGTGTAGATATGTTTGCTGATAGTGCGACTAATTGCTGGAAATATTTTTATGGCATAAGAAATGATCTTTATGTACGAAAGCATATCAAAGGATACGGAAGCTATGTTCGCAATATTTTCAAAAACCTGAGTATTATGCCTATCAAAATTTTATTACGAAGAAAATCGCACCGCCTACCCTATATCAAGCAAGTGGTTAAAGGTACTTTTGCTGCATTAAGCTTTAACCCCCAACCCGAACCTTTCAACCAATAAAAGCTATGCAACCTTCTTTTGATTTAATGAATGCTTATTTCGATAAAATTTATGTACTAACACTACATAGGGCTACCGAAAGGCAAGCACAAATCAATACATTATTAAAAGGGCTCAACTTTCAATTTTTTTGGGGTGTTGACAACAAAACTTTTGAAAAAAACGCATTGATAGAAGCCGGAATTTATAGCGAAGAAAAAGCCATACAATTACAACGATACAATAAACCTATGACTCCCGGACAAATTGGATGCAGTTGGAGCCATGTGAAGATATATGAAGACATGATGATGAATCAGTACAAGAAAGTACTCATTTTAGAAGATGATGTATTTCCTATAACTGATACCCTACCTCTATTCGAAAAAATAATTGCTTCGCTGCCACCCAATTGGGAACTACTTTATTTTGATTACGATAAAAACACTACTTACGGCTTAACAGACCGATTAAAACAATTTGTTTATCATGTACAAAGCAGCTTAGGTTTTTTAAAATGGAGTAAAAGCACCATTCAACATTTGTATGCTCAACCTTATTCGCCCTTTTTAAAAAAAGCAGGCTACCACATGTACACAAGTGCCTACGCAATTACCAACAAGGCAGCACAAACCCTTTTAAAAGAACAAACGCCCATTGCACACGTAGCCGACCATTTATTGGCGCACTGTATCACCAATCAAAAAATAACCGGTTTTATTAGTATTCCTAAGTTGTTTGGACAGCTAAGTCAGGGCAACATTAAGCAAGCTAACAGTTACGTAGATTAACCCTAATCCATTTTCATGCACTCTATTTCTGTTATTATTATTGCTAAAAACGAGTCTGCAAATATTGTTGGCTGTATTCAAAGCGCGCAGTTAATAAGTAGCAATATTATTGTAGCTGATAGCGGAAGTACCGACAATACCGTACTATTGGCAAAACAATACGGGGCAACGGTAATACCTACCGAATGGAAAGGCTATGGTCCTACGCGCAATTTTGCTGCAAATCAGGCTACACACGATTGGATTTTTGCACTAGATGCCGACGAACGCATTACTCCGGCTTTGGCCCATGCCATCGGATTGCTCAACCTTACCAATCCAAATACAGTATACGGTTGTAGGCGTTCCAGCTTTTTAATGCAACACCAAGTAAAATATGGCGAATGGGGGCGAGATAAAGTGTTTAGATTGTACCATAAACATTGCGCGCATTGGAATACTGCCATTGTACATGAAAATTTAGCAATGGAAGCACACGTATCTAAACAACTAATTGATGGAAATTTATTGCATTATACCATGGCCAACATGGCCGAATATCACACCAAAACCCTAGTATATGCCAAACTCAGCGCCGAAAAATATGCAATAGAAAACAAAAGAAGCTCGTTGATAAAACGCTATGTATCGCCACTCTTTAGTTTTGTTCAAAACTATCTATTTCGTTTGGGCTTTTTGGATGGCAAGGCTGGATGGGTAATTGCTTATACCTCGGCCAAATATGTGTATTTAAAATACCATTACTTGCATCAATTATATAAAAAATAAATTTTATTGCACCAATGCTACATTGAAATTAATCAATGCCTTATAGCGAGTTTGGTGGTTTAAAAATGTGCCATTTAACTGACTTACATGAAAATACGGAAACTGCTTTACAATTTGTACCTGTTTGCCGGCTTGTTCCAATTGTTGCAAACAAGCATCATCGCAGTACACCAATAATGGATTGTTGGTTTTCAACAACGTGTTTAGGTCTTTTTGCGACACATCAAAACAAGGGGCCTGTGTATAAAAACTAAGGGAATACGATACCCTATCTACCGCATACAACGATTTATTGGCAAAATGTTTGTTTACATAAGCAGCGGCATTGCTTCCGGCTTGGTACTGCAACACTGTTGGATAAAAAAACAGATTCAAAAAAGCATACACACACAATGCCGTCCAATAACTAACCATCAATAAATGCGTAAAATTGACTTTCTTCCACCAATATCCAATACCAACAAGGGTAAACAAGCACCAAACGAAGATACCTACATTGTACAAAGGCTTCAGAAAATACCAAAGTAACAACACAATTAACAGCATTAACCCTATTTGGGCTACTTGCAAGTAAGTATGCCACTTAATTTGCTTGCTGGTTAATTGTTGTAAATATTGCGCTACAACAATGGCAAAAAAGGGAAAAAGAATATTGGTATAATGCGGCAATTGAAATTTTGACAAGGAAAAAATAAGCAAAGTAAATAAACCACCAAACAACGTTACCAATTCGTACACAGGCTTTCTGTTGCGATGGGTAAATAGTTTTTGTACTTGCGTAACTAGGGCCGGATACAACAAAAAACACCACGGCAAAAATGCCCACAATAAAGTGTGAACAAAGAAAAAATAATCCCCTTCGCCCTTAATAGGGCCATTATTAAAAAAACGACCAAATTGACTATCCCAAAAAAAGAATTTAATTCCCGAAACACCGGTGGTATCAAAAACCAATTTTTCTGGATGGGCATCAAATTGTGCATACAAACAATATATTTCAGGAAAAATCAACACGCCAATCAAAGCCAAAGCCATCCACCAAACCGGTCTCAAAAACTGTTCCCACTCTTTATTTACCAACCATTGCAATACAAAACCGGCACCTATAGTAATTAATACAAACGGCCCCTTGGTCATTACTGCTAAAGCAGCTAATAAGCAGCCTAATGGTAAATGTTGCTTAGTAGATTGATGCTTATAAATACAATAGAAATGGTATACACTACCAATAATCATACCCGTAAGATAGGGCTCGGCTCGTACATCGTTGTTGGAAATAACCAAATGCGTAGCCGATACATAAATGAGGGTAGCTATTTGAGCTACGGTAACAGAATATTGTTGTTTAGCAAACAAATAGGTATAGCGCGCACCTAATACCCAAAATACAAATGCCGGCAGTTTGTAGGCAAAACTGGTGTAACCAAATATTTTGTAACTCAATGCCGCTAGCCAAAAAGGCAAGTGCGGTTTATCTAACCAATCTTTTCCGCTAACTTTTAGGTTCACAAAATCGCCCGATTGGGCTATCGTTTTTGCAATAGTGGCATACAACGTTCCGTCGGAATCTAGAATAGTGGTAAACAAGCCGGAAGCATTCACCAAGATGCCAAGTGCAAGGAGTGTGTTAAAATGCTTTTGTAAAAATTTGGAGTAGTATAAAGTAAAATCAAAAAACATTTAATGTTAATTTTTTTACAAAAGTAATTAGTATTTATTTTAAACGCAAGGTTATAACTATCTGCATTAATACTTCAAATTGCTATTTGCAAACTTCTTTATAATAAATACGGTTACTATTCTTAATAAAATGATAATTTTACATCAAGATGCTATTTTGTTCAATGCGAAAA
>JAIXOS010000117.1 GCA_027486695.1 Chitinophagaceae bacterium
ACAAGGGTTGTCCATCGTTGTTCCAAGTTGATACTTTTCCTCTATCCAACACCCACACCCAATGTCCTAATTTGTGTTTCATTCGCACTTCGCACTCGTAATAAGGCACATGACCGTCAAAATGTAATTGGAGCAATTCGGCTGATTTTATTACATCGTCTGGATGCACCTGATTCAACCAAGTATTGATACTAATGGGTGCCAATTCGGTTAAGGTATATCCAATAATTTCGGCCCATTTTTCGTTGTAGATGGTTTCGTTTGTTTGTACATTCTTTTCCCAAGTACCAACATTGGTGCCATTAATAACCTCTTGAAATCTGTTTCGCTCTTTTATCAATGCTTCTTCAGCCAATTTTCGCTCTGTAATTTCGCGTTCTACTGCGATAAAATTCGTGCAAACGCCATCTGAATTAAATACAGGTGTAATAGTAAGATCAAGCCAATATTTGCGTCCCGATTTGGAATAGTTTAGGATAATTTCGGAAATGGACTCTTTTTTTAGAATGGCATTTCGAATGCGTTCCACAGTAGCTGCATCGGTTTCAGGGCCTTGAATCAAGGTACCCGGTTTTTTGCCTAAAGCTTCTTGAAATGAAAATTCAGTCAATTTTTCATAGGCATCATTCACCCAAGTAATATAGCCCTGACTATCGGCAATGATAATTACATCGGTTGTTTTAGATGCTACCAAAGCTAGTTCTTCCAACTTTTTGGCTTGTTCCTTTTGGGTATTGATATTGTGACACGTTAAAATAATTTCGTTGGTGGCTTGCTCAATATTGGCAGTAGTGTGCATCCAAGAATAAGTGCCATTTTTGTGTAATACACGGTGTTCTATGCTTGGTGCAGCTATTCCTGTTTCTACGGTTTGCTGCAACAATTGAAAGCACAAAGCAATATCGTCTGGATGTACAAACTTGGTAAATGATTGTCCTACAGTATCGGCTAGTGAGTGTCCATATAGTTTTTCCCAACTTGGGGATACATAGGTAAAATATCCTTCGGCATTGATGATGAGCAACACATCGGACATGTTTGCCAAAAGAACGGCTACATCTTTTTGGGTTTTGATATTGGCTGTTACATCGTAGCCTACACAAACGATGCCCACCATTTGGTTAGCATTTTTTTGAACCGAAAATTCCCATTTTGATGTTTTAATAATGGGTGGTTTTTCCGGCTGCGCTACTATTTTTCTCAATATTACATAATGACTGATATTGGGATTGGCAAAGCAGGCAGCAACTGTATTGATACACAACTGGTGATCGTCGGGTAAAATACTGTTTAACGAACTTGTGCCAATTATTTCGGAGGCTACCAATCCAAAGCTTTCGCAGAATACATCATTAGCATAAGTATAGTTGCCTTCCATATCGGTGGAAATGATGTAGAGGGAATGGCTATTGACAATTTTTTCGTAAAAGTTGTTAGTTGCAGGGGCCAACTCGGTAGAGGCTTGTTTTTCGATAGCATTGGCTGCGGCAATCCAACATCCATTAGTATGGTGCGTGCCATCGATGGCTATGAAGGCAAAATTGATGGCCACTTGTTCTATTACCACCTGCTTATGAATAGGTGCTTGTGCCGTTGGTTTGTGTTTTTGCGCTTGTTTTTCTGCAAACAAATGCGCAAAAAAACTTTGCAATGATTCGGAAACGGTATTTGAAAGTGTGTTTGACAGATTGAAGTTGGCGTTGAACGTATTGTTGCACCAAAACTGTTGATAATCTTCCGCATCAATAACAACTAGCCCATATATAGCATTTTGCTGTATAAATTCAAAAATATTTATATCAGCTTTCAAGCAAGCGTACAGGCGTTCTTGTAGGTTGTTCATCGAAGGTACTTTGGATCGTTATTCAAAGGTAATCAAACTCTCTTTAACTGAATACAGTTTGGCTTTATCCGTATTTAGAAGTTAAAAATTATACCATTTATATGAAAGTACAAAAAATACTACAAAACATTACCAATCTTTATTAGCCCCCATTTGTTTTGTTTTCTGTTGTTGCAGTTGTTGTTGCAATTGTTTTTCTTGTAGTGCCAATTGTTGCAATTGTTTTTCTAGTTGCTGTTTAGACAATGGAGAATTGGCCTTAGGTGGGGGCGGACTAACCGCGGTTCTATTTTGTTTTTTGGGCGGAGGCGGTAAATGATGTAAAGCCATTTGTAAATTTTGTTGGGCCTCTATGTCGTTGGGTTGTAACCGTAACGACTGTTTGAATGCCTCTACGGCTCCTTGCCACTGCCGCAATTTGGCCATTGCTACGCCCACATTGTATTGTATTGTTGCCATGTGCGCTTTAGGCAATTTGGTATTTTTTGCTAATTGTTGGTATAAGGGTAGTGCTTCTGTTATTTTGCCCTGTTGGTATTTTGAATTGGCCAAATTATAAATAGCCACCGTACTTGTGTCGGCTAGCTGATAGGCCTTTTCAAATAGCTGCTCTGCCCGGTTTAGTTGATTGGAGCGATAGGCTTTAATACCTTGCAGCACTTGGTGCTCCCAACTTTGGGCCCCAACGTAGTGATACATCAGCAAAACGATAATGAAATACAGCGGTTTCAAAAAGGGTTCTATTTTTTCTTTTCCGAAATAAACAATTCTATAATTACAAGTACTAAAGCACCGAATGCAAACCATTGAAAATAGCTTTTTTGCGAGTAGCTATTTCCTTCGCTATCCATTTGTTTGCGTTCCAATTGTTGTAACTTTTGCAATAATTGGTCTGCTACTACTTGCTGACTATTCAAATACCAATAGGTTCCGTTGGCCTTGTTGCACAATTGCATCAGTAACTGGGCATTGAGTTTGGATATGACTACATTGCCCTCTACATCTTTTTTTAGAGTAGTAGTACCGGCTTCGGCTAACGCAATGCCTTTATTCTGTCCCACACCAATTGCAAACAAACGGGTTCCGTTTTGTGCCATTTTTTGTGCTTCTATTACAGCATCCTGTTCATGATTTTCGCCATCCGTTATTAAAATCACTGCTTTGTGCTTACTATCTTTGGTGTCTAAACGTTTGTTGGCCAATGCTAATGCGGCACCAATATTGGTACCTTGTACCGTGGCTATTGACGGATCTGCATTGCTAATAAACATTTTGGCAGCAGCCATATCGCTACTGAGTGGCATTTGTAAATAGGCATTTCCGGCAAACACTACCAAACCTACTCGGTTGCCAACCAATTGCTTACACAAATTGTACAAAAATTCTTTTGCCTTTAACAATCTACTTGGCACCTCATCGGTACCCAACATGCTATTGCTAATATCTAACACCAACATTACATCAATTCCACTGATTGCTTGTGTATTAACAACAGATTGATTAGCTGATAAATTGGCAATAGAGCCTATCAATAATACGATTGCTGCAATGAGTAGTAGTTGCTTTTGAGCAAATCGTTTGGGATTGTACGTACGGAGCAGCGTTGCAACCAAAGCGGTGTGCCCCAATGCGTTCCGCAATTGTTGTTTTCGTTGAATAGTAAAGAAAAAAAGTGCCAATAGAGGGATAATTAGTAAAATACCCCATAGCCAAATGGCATTGTTGAAATAAAGCATTACCCACTATTTATGCAAATAAAATGAATTGGCTTGTGCGGTGGGAGTAATTACCAAGTCGTTGATGCATACGTGTGGTGGTAATGTAGCGCAATAAAAAGCCGTATTGGCAATATCGGCAGCTAATAGCGGTTCGTAGCCTTGGTACACAGCTGCGGCTTTAGGAGCATTCCCTTTAAATCGAACTTTTGAAAACTCGGTATCTGCCGCACCCGGATGAATAACGGTTACCTTTATGGCATGTTGCAGCAAATCTATCCGCATAGCCTTGCTAATTGCATCTACGGCATGCTTGGTAGCACAATATACGTTTCCATCTTTGTACACTTCTTTTCCCGCTATTGAACCAATATTAATAATGATGCCCCCTTTTTTTTCGCGTATCATTAGCGGAACAATTGCTTTGCTTACATACAACAATCCTTTTACATTGGTATCTATCATGGTATCCCAATCGCACACATCTGCTTCATCAAAAGGCTCCCTTCCCAATGCAAGGCCTGCATTGTTAATCAATACATCAATTGCCTGCCAAGATAGCGGCAACTGCTGCATTGCCGCCATCACAGCTGCTTTATCTTGTACATCTAACACAATTGACAATACCGCTATGTTGTATTGTTGTTCCAACAATTGCGATATTGTTTCTAATTTTTCTTTTCGTCTACCGGTGATAATACAAGCGTATCCTTCTGAAGCAAATTTGTGTGCCATTGCCTCTCCAAACCCCGACGTTGCGCCTGTAATCAATACAATCTTATTCATGTATCAAATATAACTTTAACGAATTAAAACAGCTGTACCTTTTTTCTGTATTGGGCGTCTTTGGTAATCAAGTCCTTTTGCAAAATATACATAGGTTCCTGACGGTTGGGGCTGTCCATTAAACTGTCCGTTCCAACCTTTTCCAAATTCGTTGGTGGTAAACAATAATTGACCGTATCTATTGTAAACACTAAATAACTCAAGTTTGGATATGCCTACAGCTACCGGGCGTAATACATCGTTTAAATTATCGCCATTACCCGGTGTAAATCCGGAAGGCACCAAAAAATCGGGGGGTATTTTGAATATTTGAACATTTACCGCATCTTCTCCAAAACAACCATTTTGCTGCGTTACTCTTACTTGATACGTAATTTTTTCAGGGCTACTTCCGTTGTACAAACCTATAGGATCTTTTATATTGGAATTGTTCAAATAAGTAACTGAGCTACCCAGGACTGTCCAAGCATAAGTAGACTGTAGCGAATCGGTATTGGCAGTTACCGATAGTTGTAGTTCTTGATTAACAACTACCGATGTATCATTTCCTGCATTTACCACAACTTTGGGCACAACAGTAATTCGTATTGTATCTGTATTGGGTTTGGTACAACCAGCTTTGTTTTGCACGGTTAGTGTATATGCAATGGAAGAATCGGGCCTATTCACAAAAGGATTGGCTGATGCCGCGTTTAACAAATAGGTTTTGGGACGCCAATAAAAGGTATCTGCTACAATGCTAGACAAAAGACGCATACTCTGTCCAAAACAAAGCGTAGTATCGGACGAAATACGCACTTGTGGGTAAGGTATTACCACTACATTTATTGAATCTACATCTTGGCATTTACCCATATTGGCTGTTACAAAATACTTGGTATTGGCTAGTGGCCTTACAAAAGGTTGTTTGCTGTTAGCTACCAATTGACCATTTGCAAGTTGCCATTGATAAGTGGGTGATAGGCTAATTGGGCTCAATTGTACAGAATCTGAAAAGCAAATGATGGTATCTTTTCCTGCATCTACGGCATAAAAAGGCAATACCGTAAGCAACATAGTATCTGATTTAGGTTTTAAACAACCTGTTTTATTAAACGCAGATGCTATGTATTGAATGGTTGTATCGGGCTTGCTTATTGGATTAAGAATACTCCTATTGGTTAGGTATTTAGCAGGCTGCCATTGAATAGAATCGCCTACAGGCATGATTGCATTAAATTGATAGTTTTTACCGAAGCAAATAGCCGTATCTGCACCAATAGCTATTTGGGGGTAGGGATTTACGAGCACATTTACAGAGTCTTTATCCTGACACTTACCCAAATTGGCTGTAACATAGTACACTGTATTTACCAAAGGCCGGACACGTGGAAATTTGGTTTTTGCAACTGTTTCGCCACTTGATGCAACCCATTGATAACTCAAGGCGCTACTAGTAGGAGCTAGTTGAATGGTGTCGGTTGCACAAATAGCCGTATCCAAACCGGCATCCACTTTAATAAATGGCAATACATTTACAGTGAGCGAATCGTTATTAAGACAACCATTATTATCTACCAAAACCCGGTATACAGTGCTTTTTTGTGGAAACACAATTGGATTAAGGGAGCTTGTATCCGAAATTTGGTAATTGGGCGTCCAACTAACTTTTCCATCGGCTTGTATTGTAATTGGTAACGAATCAATACTGCAAATAAGGGTGTCGCGAAATGGGAGTGTAATCTTGGGCTTATCTAAAACATTCAATACCAAAGTATCTGTATCTTCACAACCCCTATCGCTCTTCAACCAAAGCACCACCGTTTTGCTACCAATTGTAGGATATTTATATGAAGCACTAGGTTTGGACGAACTGTCTAACGTAGTGGAAGGTTCCCCAAATTCCCATTTCCAGCTAGTGGCTTTGCCGTATTTTACATAGGAGGAATCGCTAAATGTAAAAGGATTGTTAATGCATCCACTCTTTACAAACATTTTTGCTTCAAAACCAGGATACATGGCTACAATAGTCCGCGCACTATCCAAACATCCTCCTTTTGCTTTGACTTTTAGCTGTGCTATGTAAATACCGGTATCGGCATAGGTGTGTTTGGGGGTAGGCTCCTCTGAGGTGCTTCCATCGCCAAAAGACCAAAAATATTTTTCAATTTCAGAACTGGAAGATTGATTAAAAAAGGATAGGGTAAAAGTACTGCAATTGGTTACCTTAGGATCTAATTGCACGGCATCAATGTTACAGTCTTTCACATTTAGAATAAAATCTTTTCTATGTGTATTAATTAATATGCCATTGCGCCATTCTTCTGCCGTTACACATACCACATAAGCGCCCGGGCTAGGGGCGGTACCACTGATTAAACCTGTTAGGCTGTCTATTGTTGCTTTACTACCAAGCGGACTTGTGCCAAAATAAGGAGAGCGATAATTTAATGAAGGGAGCACTAAAAAGCTTGGAGGCGTTGGAATGGGATCTGTTTCGCTACCTACAGACGTATTATAGGCAGGAGCAAATTTGTATGCTATTGAATCGCCATCCGGATCATCGGCACTAAAGTCTAGTTTAAAAAGCGATTGCTTACAAATAATGGTGGTATCTTTTATTTTAAATTTTGGACTAGAATTGTTTCCTTCAGGTAATTGATTGGTACCCGGAATTTTTGTTACAAAAGTGGCCCCTAAGTTGTTACCCAAAACATTATCGAGTGATACCCTCGTTAATCGAAGCCATGCTAAGGTGTAGCCTGCTGCGGTTTTTGGCAATAGAATAGTATCGCTGAATGTACCTATTTGGTAACAAACCACAGGGTTGCCTGTTAAACACGGGTTAAGACCTTGGGTATTTTGAATCACCTGCGGTGCAATAAAGTCTTTTCTTAGATTTACTATATCAACCCTGCTTAAGTCGTTCGAATTATAAATGCCTACATTTACTACTTCTGATTCTAGTTCTTGTCCTCTTGAATCGCAAGATCGAAAAAGTCGCATGGTGATTTTATACCGGTCTAAACCCGAACTACTAGGTCCTAGATATTCATAATATAATTCACCACCGGCTATATGGGTAGCTGTTGCTTCATACACACAAAAGATCAACATTAGCAAAACGAGTATCTTTCTACACATATTTATTATATTTATTTGCAATCAGCAAAGTTTATGGTAATCATCAAATAACTAACTCAACGCTTCATCGCTTTCACTTTCTTTAACGAAGGTTTAGTAATTGTATTATCGTTGTTCAGTAATTGATTGTTCAAAGCAGCTATCCAAAAATTGGTGCATAACGGTATTCACTTGTGCTGTTGCCTCCCACATACCCATATGCCCTACGTTGTTTAAAATAGTTACATGGGTAACATTGTTGAGGTAACATTGTTGCAAGGAATCTTGTAAAGGTACAGCTACATCATTGGTGCCAATGAGCATAAAAATAGGTACTTGCAATTGTTTGAGTACTTCGGAGCTATCATTTCTATGCATCATTGCTTTATAATAAAGTTGTAAACTGCTCACTTCAAAATACTGCACTTCGTGTATCAATGCGGTAATTTTATCTGCATTTTGTTGTTTATAAGCATCGCCAAACAAATTGGGGGTTGTATTTTTCACAAACGCTTCTGCCCCATATTGTTGCATCATTTCTATACCCCTTTGCCTATTGGCTTTTTTTTCTGTACTATCTGCATACGCAGTGCTGTGTACAAGGCCTAATCCCATCAATTGGTTTGAATGCTTTTTGGCAAACGCCAATGCAATGTATCCACCCATACTATGACCCAATACGACACAATTGGTAACCTCCAGCAGCTCCAATAAATGATGTAATATATTTACATAAAATTCCATATTTTCTCCTTCTCCTTCGCTCCATGGATATTGAGCACTTGCACCACTCCCCGGCATATCGATGGTTATGATTTGATAAAAAGCTTGTAAATAGCTTTTTTGCTCGTTCCAAATGCGACTATCTTCTGCAAATCCGTGTAATAAAACCACTGGCCTTCCATTTCCGGCTATTTGATAGGCAATTTGCTTGCCTTGCAATTCAAAAAAATGATTCATCTTTTTACCAATTTTCTATTTAACAACACCATCACTACAACACATACAACTGATAGTATTGCTGCAAGTTGATACAAATAATCGCCCCATAAGGTATACAATGTAAGCTTTTTAACCATTGGTACCGAAGCATGTAATACAGAAGCCTTATTCCAAGGAATCGTGGCCTGCACTTGTCCATAAGCATCTATTACGGCACTAATACCGGTGTTTGCACTACGTACAATCCAACGTCGGTTTTCAATAGCGCGTAACTGTGCATACGCTAAATGTTGTCTGTGCCCCGGAGTATTGCCCCACCAACCATCGTTGGTAACAATTGCCAGTAAATGAGCTCCTTTTTTTAAATATTCAGCTACATAAGCTCCATAAATACTTTCGTAACAGATAATGGGAGCCACCTGACATTGGGCCGCGGGAATAGAAAAATTGTGTGCGGCAGTATCCATACCATACCCTCCCGTGGTGCCGCCAAACTGCTCAAATACAGGCGCTAAAAAATTAAAAAAAGTAGGCAAGTGTTCTACGCCGGGCACTAACTTGCTTTTTATATAAAATTGTGGTGGCTGGTTGAATTGTAAAGCTACTGCGGCATTCAAAGCATCAAAGTACATACCATTACTTGCTTTTCGGGCAGTAGTAGTGGCGGCATTGGTTCCGTAGTTTTTATACATTTCAATACCGGATAATAAAGTTATACGTGGATGCTGCTGCAAGAACTGCATAACGGGAAAATAATAACTGTTTTGCTCAATATTTTGTTGTTCGTCGTATGCATTCATTGCCGTTTCGGGCCAAACCAATAAAGTTGTAGAACTATCGGCTGATGCCGACAAGGAGAGTAATGTATTGATTTGATTGGCAATTGTATTGGCTTCAAATTTTTGATACGGGTCAATGTTCGGCTGAACAATACATACTTTTTGTGTTGCTGCTTGAGTTTCTTGATAGTGATTGTGCAACATCCATTTACTAATACAGATAGGCAACACCAACCAAAGTGCTATAATACCAATACGCAAAATGATGCCCTTATTCACACTCCGCTCTACGGCTTTCCAACAAGTAAATATCATTACATTGGCTACAAGTACCCAAAGTGTACCGCCTGCCACCCCTGTGTATTCATACCATTGAATCCAGGTTGTACTAGCTGCAAAAACGTTGCCCAATGTAAGCCAAGGCCAACTCAATTCCCAATTCAAGTGCACATATTCAAATAGCATCCAACAAACAATCCAACTGCTATAGGCAATCGCATATTTATTGGCAAAACGATGGATACAATAATGATACAGCAAGCAAGGCAAACACATCAACAAACTGTTTGCCAACATAGCGGCAATACTACCTATGCTAGTAGAGTTCCAAATCCACCAAGTAGTTCCTACATTCCATAGGAACATTGACAATAAACAGTACGCAAAAAATACTGCTCGTTTGGGTGTATACTGCACCAACAACATCAAGGGTACAAACCCTACAAATATGCACGAGGTAATACCACTTGTTGGCCACGAGCTACTCAGTAGCAATCCACTTAGCAAGCTCAACCCTAAATTACGAAACCTTTTCACACACTTTTTTCGTAAAAATAAACAGAATGATTACGTTAGCCAATAATACGAGCTAAATAAGCATAAACGCCGCAACGCTATGCGTCAAGATAGTCTACGTTATCTGTTTAGATTAAACAAATATAAAGATAATACATATGGCATGTTCAAGCAATTGTTGTAACTGCTGTCATGATTCT